>JAYFRU010000004.1:0-24237 GCA_040946965.1 Burkholderia sp.
AATCGGCCGGGACCCCAAGCTCGTGCGATCCTTCTGCAGGCACCCGTCTGGCTCCTATATTTCTGACTTATGAGTAAATGGAGGGTCACCGCCCGATTCGAGCGCCTCCGTCCGGTTCGGGGCGCGCGCCGCGACATGCGAAGGAGACATATGCAGATCCGTTCCGAGGAGGCCTGGCGCTACCGCTGGCTGCTGGTGATCATGGGCGGCATCGTGATGGGCGGCGCGCTCGGCGTGCGCAACGTGCAGGGCCTGTTCCTGATGCCGGTCACGCTCGATCATGGCTGGAGCCGCGAGACCTTCGGCCTCGCGCTGGCGCTGCAGAACCTGCTGTGGGGCATCGCCCAGACGTTCACCGGCATGATCGCCGATCGCTATGGCTCGGCGCGCGTGATCTTCGCCGGCGCCGTGCTCTATACGCTCGGCCTGGTGGTGATGGCGCTGGCGGCCACCCCCAGCGTCTATACCCTCGGCACCGGCCTGATGGTCGGCGTCGCGCTCTCGGGCACCGCCTTCGGCGCCGTGTACGGCGCGCTCTCGCGGCTGTTCCCGGCCGAGCACTGCGGCTGGGCGCTCGGCATGGCCGGCACCATCGGCGGCCTCGGCCAGTTCGTGATGGTGCCGCTCGCGCAGGGCATGATCGATTCGATCGGCTGGGTGCGCGCGATCTTCGTGCTGGCCGCCGTGATGCTGGCCACCGCGCCGCTCGCGGCCTGGCTGCGCGACCGGCCGCCGGCACGCGGCGCCGAAGGCGGCGCCCACCAGACGATGCGCGCTGCGGTACGCGAGGCGCTCTCGCATTGCGGCTTCTGGCTGCTTAACATCGGCTTCTTCGCCTGCGGCTTCCAGCTCCGCCTTCATCGCCGCGCACATGCCTGCCTACCTGCTCGATCGCGGCATGAGCGCGCGCCAGGCCAGCATCGCGCTGGCCACCATCGCGCTGGCCAATACCCTCGGCACCTTCCTGTGCGGATATGCCGGCGGCATCTGGCGGCGCAAGTACCTGTTGGCCGGCATCTACTTCACACGCGCGATCTCGATGGCGCTGTTCGTCCTGCTGCCGCTCACGCCCGCCAGCCTCTACCTGTTCTCCTTCGTCACCGGCCTGATCTGGCTCGGCACGGTGCCGCTCACCAACGGCCTGGTCTCGCAGGTGTTCGGCGTGCGCTACATCGCGACGCTGTTCGGCTTCGTGTTCTTCGGCCACCAGCTCGGCAGCTTCTTCGGCGTCTGGCTCGGCGGCATCGTCTACGACGCCACGCATTCCTATCTGCCGCTCTGGTACGGCTCGATGGCGCTGGGCGTGGCAGCCGAGCCGGGCTGCTGCACCTGCCGATCAACGACCGCAGCGCGTGCCGCGCCTGTCGACGCCGGTCCCGGCCGCGCAGCCGGCATGACACCGCGCCACGGCCCCCGCGCGCAGCGCGCCGCCTGGGCGGCCGGTGCGACGCGCCCGGACCACGACACGCCCGCCGGCCTCGCCGGGCAGCCGACGTCAGCGCGGGCACCGGTTCGCTTCGCGTGCCCCGGCCGCGCGCCGTGCTGCTGGGCCTGCTGGCGATCGCGCTGCTGGGCGTCACCTTCGCGGCCTGGCTCACCCCCTCGTCGATGCTCGCCCTGCTGTCGGGCTTTTTCCTGTGCGGATAAGGCTGCCCACCATGGCTTCCCTGCTGCTGCCCCCCGAGCTCGCCGCGCGCCGGCCGCCCCTGCCGGCTCCGGCCTGCACGGTGCGCGCGGCGCGCTTTCCCGACGACGAGGAAGCGGTGCAGGACCTGCTGCTGGAATACGAGCGCATCGTGCTGCGCCTGGGCGCACGCATGCTGCGGCTCGGCGCCGAGCTGACCGCCCTGCCCGGGCCCTACGCGATGCCGCACGGCGCGCTCTGCCTGGTCGAGATCGACGGCCGGCTGGCCGGCTGCGCGGCGCTGGTGGCCCACGAGACGCCGCCGCGCGTCGCCGAGATCCGCCGCCTGCATGTGCGTGCCCCGCATGCCGCCCATGCGCTCGACGCCCTGCTGTCGCGCTGCATCGCCATCGCCGCCGCGCTCGGTTGCCACGCGATCCGTCATGCCCACCTGCCCGCCGCCACCCTGCATGCCGACAGCTTCGCGCCGCTCGGCGGCGAGGCGCACGGACAAGCGAACGGAAAAGCGCACGGAGACGCCGGCAGCGACGCGCTCGGCACCGGCTTGCGGCACGACGCGCCGCACGGCATGCTGGTGCCGGCCAGCCTGCGCGTCGAACGGCTCGAGCGCCGTCTCGCACCGGCCTTCAATCGCTACTTCTCAACGAACGCGCGCTCGATCACGTAGTCGCCGGGCTCGCCCTGGTGCGGCGAGACCCGCAGGCCGCGCGCCTCGAGCAGGGCACACAAATCCGTCAGCAGCGAAGAGCTGCCGCACAGCATCGCACGATCGTGCTCGCCCGACAGCGGCGGCAGGCCCAGGTCCTCGCCCAACCTGCCGCTCTCGATCAGCTCGGTGATGCGGCCGCGGTTGCGGAACGGCTCGCGCGTCACGCTCGGGTAATAGATCAGCTTCTCGCGCAATAGCTCGCCGAGAAACTCGGTGCGCGGCAGCTCCTCGCGGATGAAGTCGGCATAGGCCAGCTCGCTGACGTAGCGCACGCCATGCACCAGCACCACCTGCTCGAAGCGCTCGTAGACTTCCGGGTCCTGGATCACGCTCATGAACGGCGCCAGGCCGGTGCCCGAGCCGAACAGGTAGAGCCGCTTGCCGGGCCGCAAATCGTCCAGCACCAGGGTGCCGACCGGCTTGCGCGACACCAGCAGCTTGTCGCCGGGCCGCAGGTACTGGAGCCGCGAGGTCAGCGGCCCGTCCGGCACCTTGATGCTGAGGAACTCGAGGTGATCGGCATGCGCCGCGCTGGCGATGCTGTAGGCGCGCGTGAGCGGCTTGCCATCGATCTCGCAGCCGATCATGACGAAGTGGCCGCTGGAGAAACGCAGCCCGGCGGGACGTTCGGCGCGGAAGCTGAACAAGGTGTCGTTCCAGTGATGGACGCTGAGGACGGTCTGCTCGGTATAGGCGGACATGGGAAATCCGTGGGACGGGTTGGGAAAGGCTTGCCTGGGCGATGGCCGCGCGTCAGCGGAACACCACGGTGCGAGCGCCGTTCATCAGCACGCGATGCTCGCA
Organism: Burkholderia sp.; assembly: GCA_040946965.1. Lineage (GTDB taxonomy): Bacteria > Pseudomonadota > Gammaproteobacteria > Burkholderiales > Burkholderiaceae > Burkholderia. The sequence goes on from JAYFRU010000004.1 coordinate 3,159, forward strand.
ATGCCACTTGAGCGCGCGCGCCAGCACCACGCACTCGATATCGCGGCCGATCGCGGCCAGCTCGCGCGGGCCGGCGGCGTGGTCGACGCGCTCGACGTCCTGCTCGATGATCGGCCCTTCGTCGAGGTCGGACGTCACGTAGTGGGCGGTCGCGCCGATCAGCTTGACGCCGCGCGCATGAGCCTGCCGGTAGGGTTGCGCGCCCTTGAAGCTGGGCAGGAAGCTGTGGTGGATGTTGATCGCGCGCCCGCGCAGCCGCGCGCACAGTTCCGGCGAGAGGATCTGCATGTAGCGCGCGAGCACCACCAGCTCGACGCGCTCGCGCTCCAGCAAGGCCAGCAGCCGCGCCTCCTGGGCCGGCTTGCCGCCCTCGGCCGCAGCGAGCGGCAGATGGTGGAAGTCGAAGCCCGAGCGCTCGGCCATCTCGCGCAGGTCCTCGTGGTTCGAGATCACGACCGCGATCTCCACCGGCAACTGGCCGATGCTCTGCCGGAACATCAGGTCGTTCAGGCAGTGGCCCTCGCGACTCACCAGGATCGCCGCGCGCGGCCGCCAGGCGGCGTCGTGCACCTCGATGCGCATGTCGTAGGCCTCGCGCAGGCCGTCGAGCAGCCGCGCGATCGCGCCGGGTTCGGGCGCCGCGCCCGGCGCATCGAGATGCACGCGCATGAAGAAGCGCCCGCGCGTGGCCGGCTCGTCGTGGGCGCTGAACTGCTGCGCGTCGACGATGTTGCAGCCGGCCTCGTAGAGCGCGCGCGACACGGCATAGACCACACCACGGCTGTCCGGGCAGGACAGGCGCAGTACGAATTCGCGGCCCGCGCCGGGCGCCGCGTGGCCGCGCAGGCGGGCCAGCACGCGCGTGGCATCGTCGTCCGGGCGCGCGCGCGGATCGATCAGGGATTCAGGGGTTCTCACAGATTGTTCTCCGTAAAGCCGATGCCGATCGGCACCACCATGCCCGCGACCGGCAAGTCCTCGCGGGCGATCCAGGCCGCCAGCGCGCCCGCCACGGCTGCGGCGCGATTCGGCTTGAAGCGCAGCGCGAAGGCCTTCAGGCCCTCGCGTGCATCGCTCCAGGCCGACGCATCGGCCGCCTCGGCCACCGGCTGCAGATGCGCGGCGTTGACCTTCACGCCGAGCCGCAGCATCTCCTTGCCCAGGCTGCGGATCGCCGCGTGGCGCGCGCGTACGTCCACCGGCAGCGCGCCCGGCGCGGTGTCGAGGTAGTAGCCGCTGCTGTCCTCCTGGGTGAGCGCCCAGATCTGCGCGTTGCCGCCACGGCGCAGCAGCACCGCTGCGGCTTGCAGCGTGGCGAGGAAATCGGCCAGGCGCGTGTCGAGCCGCTGCGCGAAGGCCTCGAAGGTGTCGGAGGCGGGTGCCGCACAGCCGAGCGCGAAGCCGGCATCGAAACCGCCGCCAGTGCCGGAGCCGGACGCGGTGTCGCGCGGCTGGCCGAGCACGATGGTGTCGAAGGAACCGTGCTCGGCGTCCCAGGCCGCCAGGCGCGCGGCCGGATCGGCATCGCACACGCCCCGCACGCCGGGCGGCGGCTCGTCGGCCAGCGGCTCGCGCCGATGCGCGAGCACCCGCGCGCCGGCCGCCGCCAGGCATGCGCACAGCGCCTGCTCGAGCGCGCCATGCGCGTCGAGCACCAGCACCCGGGCGCTCACGCGGCGGCCTGCGCGCGCTGCTGGAGCACCAGCGCGGCCAGCCCGCCCACGCTGTTGCCCGAAGCCTCGATCAGCGCGCGGTTCAGCACTGGCAGGCTGATGCGAAAGCGCCCCTCGATGGCCACCTGCAGGTCCAGCACGTCGAGCGAGTCGAGTGCCAGCCCCTCGTCGAGCAGCCGCGTGTCGGCGCCGATGTCGGCCGGGTCCGTGCCGGCCACCGATTCGAGCGCGGGCAGCAACTCGGTCCTAATCACCTCGATGATGTCCTGCTGGGTCGTTGCGTCGTTCATGCTTGTCTCCATCCGGGTTGAAGGGCCGCGGGCGTGCCGCGCGGCTACTGCGTCAGGTACAGCGAGACGGTTGCGCTCATGCAGCGCTCGGTGCCGCGCAGCACCACCGCCTCGAAATTCGCCATCGCGCCGACGCGCGGCGCGGCCGTGCCGGCCGTCACCGCCAGGCGTGCCTCGATCGTCTGGCCCGGCAGCACCGGATGCACGAAGCGCGCCTGGCGCACGCCCACCAGATGGCAACGCGCCTCGCCGCCGCAGCGATGGCCGACCAGCAGGTTCGCGGCCTGCGCCACGAACTCGATCAGCAGCACGCCGGGCACGATCGGCGCGCCGGGGAAATGGCCGGCGAACCAGGGCTCGTCGGGCTCGAAGCGCTGGAAGGCGCGGATCGCCAAGCCATCGGCCGCCACGCTCGCCTGCCGCACGAACAGGAAGGGCGCGCGATGCGCGAGCAGGCGCGTGACGTCCTCGGGGCCGAGCGATAGCTCGCCGATGTCGGATGCGGTGTCGGCTGAGAAGTCGGCTGCAATGCCGGCCGCGCCGTCGAGTTTCGGCGCGCGCGTCGAGCCGAGCGCGGACGTGGCCTCGCGCGCGGCATCGAAGGCCTCGGCGGATCGGGCGGCCGTCACGCGAACGCTCCCGCCGCCTCGGCACGCACCACCGGCGCGTGCCGCGCCAGCGCCTGCGCCAGCGCCTGCGGATGGCGCACCGCGCGCCGCGTGGCGCGATCGACCGCCACCATATCGATGTCGATCCGCGCGATTGCCTGCTCGCCGCGCCTGACCTCGGTCACCCAGGTCGAGCGCGAAGCCGTGAGCGCACCGATCCGCGAGCGCAGCGCGAGGCGATCCTCGAGCCAGGCCGGCGCGTGATAGACGGCCTCGACGCGGCGCACGATGAACAGCACGCCCTCCTCGGCCAGTCGCGCGAACGAATAACCGGCTGCGTACATCAGGCGATTGCGCGCGCGCTCGGCCATCTCGATGTAGCGCGCATGGTAGACGATGCCGCCGGCATCGGTATCGGCATAGCCGATGTCGTAGAACAGCGTGGTGTCGTCGGGGTCGGTCCGCATGCTCGGCTCCAGGTGGATCGGGTCGATGGGTCGATGGGTAAGCGGCGCTCAGCGGTTGAAACCGCCGTCCAGCCGCAGCGTGGTGCCATGCAGGTAGCCGGGCTCCAGCAGGAAGGCCACCGCGCGCGCCACCTCGTCGGCCTGCCCGAAGCGGCGCGCGGCGCTGCCCTCGACGATATGGGCCGTCATGGCCGGCGTGAGCGCCGCGATCATGTCGGTCTCGACGAAGCCGGGTGCCACCGCGTTGGCGGCCAGGCCCGCCGCCGCATAGCGCCGCGCCAGCCACTGCGTGAAGCCAATCAGGCCGCCCTTGCTGGCCGCATAGGCGACCTGCCCTTCCTTGCCCGCCACCCCGCCCAGCGAGGCGAGGTTGACCACCGCCGGTCGGGTGCCGCGCAGCAGGTGCGGCAGCGCCGCGCCCGTCACGCGAATCGCGCCGAGCAGGTTGGTGCGCAGCACCCTCAGGTAGCGCTCGCGCTCGAGCGTGACGAAGGCGCCGTCGTCGACCATGCCGGCGTTGTTGACCAGCGCGTCGAGGCCGCCCAGCCGTTCGACCGCCTCGCCCACCAGCGGGCGCGCCGCCTCGGGGTCGGCCAGGTCCGCGCGCAGCACGGCGATCACCCCCGCGCCGGCGCCGGCCTCGGCCAGCTCGCGCTCGAGCCGGCCGGCGGCCTGCGCATCGCCGCGATAGGAGGCCGCCACCCGCCAGCCGGCCGCCGCGAGGTGCCGCACGATCGCCAGGCCGATGCCGCGCGTGCCGCCCGTCACCAGCACCGCGCGTCCCGCCGGCGCGCTCATGCGCGACGGCGCGAGACGCTGCCCGCGATCACGATCTTCTGGATCTCCGAGGTGCCCTCGTAGATGCGCAGCGCCCGCGCCTGACGAAACAGGCTCTCGGGCAGCGAGCCGGCCACCAGGCCCGCCGCGCCGAACAGCTGCACCGTGTCGTCGGCCACGCGCGCCAGGCCCTCGGTGGCCAGCAGCTTGGTGATGCTGGCGTGCGCCGCCACCTCGGTCGCGCCGGTATCGAACTCCCAGGCGGTGCGCGCCACCAGCAACGCGGTGGAATCGGCGAAGGCCACCATCGCGGCGAGCTTGTCGATCGTGAACTGCTGCTGCAGCAGCTTGCCGCCCGCCACCGGGCGCTCGCGCGACCAGTCCAGCGACGCCGCCAGCGCGCGCCGCGCGAAGCCGAGTGCGGCCGCGCCGACACTGGCGCGGTAGATGTTGAGGATCTCCATCGCGTAGCGGAAACCCATGCCGGCCTCACCGATCAGCGCGTCGCCCGGCAGCCGGACCCGCTCGAAGTCGAGCGAGGCGAAGGCGCGCGGCGCGAGCAGGTCGATGGCGGCCGGGCTCACCCCCGAGGTGGCGGCCGACACCGACAGGAAGCTCAGCCCGAGCCCGCCCGGCCCTTCCCCGGTGCGCAGCAGCACCGAGTGGTGATCGGCGATATTGCCGTTCGAGACCCAGGTCTTGAGGCCGTGCACCGCATAACCCTCGGCGTCGCGCTCGGCGGCCACTGCGGCGGCGGCCAGGTTCGAGCCCGCCTCGGGCTCGGACAGCGCCAGCGAGCCGATCGTGCTGCCCTCGCGCAGGCCCGGCAGCCAGGCCGCGCGCTGTGCCTCGGAGCCGTACCAGGCGATCGGCGCGGCGGCCAGGCCCTGGATCGAGAAGGCGAAGTCGAGCAGGTCGTCGAGGTAGGCGAACGCCTCGCGGATCAGGCACAGCGCGCGCACGTCGGGGCGCGTGCGGCCCGGCGCCGGATCGACCGCGTGGCGCAGCCAGCCGGCCTCGCCGAGCAGGCGCGTATAGCGGCGGCCGCGCTCGGCCGCGTCGAGCGGCTGGTGCTCGCGCGGCAGCCAGGCATGCGCCTCGACCCAGGCCTCGAGGTCGGCGGCCAGGGCGCGATGGGCGTCGTCGTAGAACGGCAGGTTCAGGATCGAGGGATCGAAAATCTTCATGCTGCTCCCGTGCAGGTATTGGGTGGGGAAGGCTCAGGCGAGCCCTTCGATGCCGAGTTCGGCGAACAGGCTGTGCAGCGTCGCGTAGTCGCGCGACAGGCGCCGGCCGCAGTTGCGCGCATCCAGCCGCGCCAGGATGCGCTCGCCGCGCGGCACCGCCAGATGGGCCAGGATCGCGTGCCAGGCGGCGGTGTCGGGCGTGGTGAAGACCTCCAGCGCGGCGGCGATCTCGGTGTTGAAAGCGGCCTGCCCCGCGCCGTCGAGCGCGCGGTAGACCGAGCCCACGATCTCGTGGAAACCGGTGCTGTGAGCGGCCTCGTCGCGCCGGTGCAGGTCGGTGTTGATGCGGTTCAGCGGCTGAATCGTCAGGTCGCTCGAGACCTGGGTGAGATAGGCGTTGATCGACATCTCGGCCACCGAGGCATAGGCCAGTCGCACGATCGCCGCCTCACGCTCGTCGCGCGCGGCCGCCAGGCGCGCGCGCTGCGCCTGGCCTACCCGCGGCTCGGGCACGGCGAGGCTGTCGAGCCGGTGCCGCTCGCGCGCGCAGTGGCAGACCTCCAGGCACATCAGGATGTGGAACTGCTCGTCGACCTGGATCTGCGCCAGCGCCTGCTTGAGCCGCGCATCGCCGGTGCCGGGCAGGCGGCGCTTGAGCAGCAGGCTGCACAGCGGCTGGACGATCTCGTCCTCCAGGTACATCGCCTTCTCGTTGTAGGCGATCCAGGCCGCGCCGAGCAGGCGCAGCTTGTCGGCCTGCGGCAGCGGCGCGAAATCCTCGTCGTCCCAGAACGGCACCATCGCGCTCGGGAATTCGGGAATCGTGTCGTCGCAGTATTGCGTCAGGTCCAGGCGCGGCTGCCGCACGGCGACGCGATGGTCCCAGCTCGCGGCGAGCCGTTCCACCACCTTGGCGGTGAAGCTCGCGTCATGATCGAGTGTCGTGTACATAGGGCTGTCAGTCTCCGAAAGGCGATCGCCGGGCCTGGCCAGGGACCGGGCGCGGGACCGGGGTCGGCCGGCTGCCGCGCGCGCCGCGACGGCACGCCACGCGAGCCGACCGCGCGGGCCGCCTCATTGCACGGTCTCCAGGCGCGCCGGGCGCAGGCCGTCGCGGCGCGCGAAGCCGGCCTCGATCGAGTCGAAGAAGGCCAGGCGCGCGTCCACCAGCGAATCGCCCGCGCTCAGCATGGCCGGGACGCTGTCGCCGTTGCGCTGCGCGATCTCGACCAGGATGTCGCGCATGGTCTCGGCATGGCCGTCGTCGCATGCGACGTGGATATGGAAGAAGGCCAGCGCGCCCGCGCTCACGCCGTGCGCCTCGAAGCCCTTGATGATGTCGGCGTAGACCACCGGCACCAGCGCCTCCGCGCCCAGGCACAGCGCGGCCAGGCCGCGCGCCGCGTCGGGATGGCGGCAATGGTCGAACATCGTGTCGATCAGGCGACGCGTGCCGATCAACGGCCGCGCGCCCTGCAGCGACAGCCCGAAGTGTTCGAGCATGGCGCGATAGACCAGGCTGTGCGGCGTCTCGCTGTCATCGGCCAGGCCCAGTTCCTCGTACAGATTGCCGGCCAGCTTCAGCACGTCGGCATTGTCCGAGAGGTTCGCCATCAGCGCGCACAGGTAGCGCGTGAAGTAGCTGCTGTAGAGCCCCTGCTGCACCAGGAACAGCTTCAGCTCCTCGAGCGGCACCTCGCCCGAGCGGCAGCGCGCGAGAAACGAGTGCTCGCGAATGCGGGCCACCAGGCCGGCCTTCGCCTCCTCCAGTACCTCCAGATGCATCTCCATCTTGCTTCACTCCTTGTCCAAGTCGCGTTTGCCGCCGGCCGTGCCGGCGTCCTTCAGGAATGCCGCGACCCGTTCGTGCAGGTCGCGGCTCGTATGCACTGCGAAATGCCCGGCATCCTCGATGCCCTCCAGGCGCGCGCCGAGCGCCTCGGCCGCCGCGCGCGAGCCGGCCGCGTGGACCACTTCGTCGCGCGCGCCGTGAAGCACCAGGGACGGCAGGCCCAGGCGCGCCAGGCGCGCCGCCCAGTCCTCGCGCAGGCAGCCGTGCTGCAGACGCGCGTAGCGCAGGATCGAGGCGTCGTCGCCGAACGGCAGCGCGTTGAGGATCGCCAGCTGGCTGTCGGGCGTGCCGTCGTCGGCGCGCCGCGCCTGGCCCAGCAGCACGCGCACCAGCGCGGCCTGCGCGAAGGCGCCGGTGGCGATCCGATGCCAGAGCGGCAGCACGCTGCTCTGGTACGGCGTCTTGTCGGCCACGCCGGGCAGCTCGATCGAGGGGCTCACCATCACCAGGCGATCGGCGGCGAGCAGCCGCGCGTCAAGCGCCTGCGCGGCGATGTTCGAGCCGGCGCAATAGGCCACCAGTGCGGCCGTGCGCGGCCGACCATCGCCCAGCGCGGCCAGCACCTCGGCCGCGTCCCTGGCGTGGCGCGCCAGCGTCAGATCCTGGTCCTCGCCGAAGGCCACCGGCAGCCCGCGCGACTCCCAGCCGATCACGTGCCAGTCGGCGGCGAGCCGCGCGACCAGCGGCGCGACGAAGGCCACCGAGACGCCGAGCGCATTGAGCACCAGCACGCTCGGGCGGCCGCGCTCACCGGCCTCGTAGGCCGCCAGTGGCGTGCCGTCGCTGGCCGTGACGCTACGCGCGCGCAGGGCCTCGAGCGTGCGCAGCACGGCGAAGCCTCGTACCTCGGGCGGCAGCCGGCTGGCGAACGGGTTGGCCCGTGCCGGCCTGTCGATCACTTCATTCATCTGCAGCATTCCTCATCGTTTCGTTGTCGACGAGCACGCAGCTCGTCACCGCGCCCAGCCCCCTGACCACCAGCGCATGCAGCCCCGGGCACCAGCCGTCGGCCAGGCCCTCGGCCAGCGCCACCGGCGCACCGGCCGCCAGCCGGTCGATCGCGTCGGGCGCGCCGGGGCGCACCAGGTGCAGTTCGGCCACGCGTGCGTCGGCATTAGCATTGGCATTGGCACCGGCCATCGCCCGGGCGGCCGCGATCAGCGACCGGAAGCCCGCAGCGCGCGCCGCCTCGAAGGCCGCCTCGTCGAGCAGGCACTGCGACCAGCCGAGCAGCTCGCCGGCATCGCCCGCGCGCGGCTCGCCGGCCGCGAGCCAGACCAACCCGACGCCGGCGTGGATGCCGCGCGCCCGCTCGAAGGGCGCGGCGGCCCGGGCCCGCTCGACATAGCGCTCGCTGGGCAGATCGAAGCCGCCGGCGCACATCGCGTCGGCATGGCCGGCCAGGATCTGCCGGCCGGCCGCAGCGATCGCGTCGAGCCCGGCCTGGTAGCCGAGGAAGCTCAGGTTGGGGCCCTGCAAGCCGGCCAGCGAGGCGAGGATCGCGGCCGTCGCGTTCGGCAGGCCGGTGGCGTACCAGGACGGCGTCACGCGCTCGAAGCCGTGCTCGTGCACGGCACCCAGGCATTGCTCGGCCACCTCGATCGAGCCGAACAGCGTGCCGAGGCTGACGCCGGCGCGCGGCGCGTCGAACTCGCGATCGGCCGCGCCGAGCGCGGCGCGCAAGCGCTCCATCGCGGCCAGCGCCAGACGCGCCCTGACCGGCAGCGGTCCGACCTTGCGCGAGCGGCGCTCGGGATGCAGCCAGCTCTCGGGCGGCGTGCCCGCCACCTCGGGCGCGGCGGACGACGCGGCGACGATGCGCAGGCGGCGGCGCGGCGGCGCGCGATGCTTGGCGAGACTCGTCATGCCGTCGCCTCCTCGTGCGCGCGCTCGCGTTCGGCCAGCACCGTGGCCGGATCGGCCAGCACCATCACGCAGTTGTTGCCGCCGAAACCGCAGGCGTCCACCAGCACGCTGTTGCCGTCGAGCGGGCACCCGGCAGCCGCACAGACCACCGCGTCGCCGAGCGCCGGGTCCGGCGCATCGAGATTCGCGGTAGGCGGAAGCTGCCGATGCGCCAGCGCGAGGCTGGCGGCGATCAGCGAGAACGCGCCGGCGGCCGCCTGCGGATGGCCGAGCGTGGACTTGATCGAGGTAATGGGCGGCAGCGCCTGGCTGCCGTAGACGGCGGCGAACGCCGAGCGCAGCGCCGCGATCTCGGCCACGTCGTTGGTCGGCGTGCCGGTGCCGTGCGCGAACACGCCGGCCGGCCGGGCCGCGCGCGCACCTTCCGTGGCCAATGCAGCGGCCAGCGTGCGCGCCACGCCCGCCACCTCGGGCGCGGTGGCATGGGCCGCGTCGCAGCCGGCCGCGCGCGCCGTGACGATCGCGTGGATCGGCGCGCGCCGCGCCAGCGCCGCCGCGAGCGTCTCCAGGCAGACGCAGGCCACGCCCTCCGAGAGCACCACGCCCTGCCGGTTCGCGCTGAACGGGCGGCAGCGGTCGCGAGTGGCCACGCGCAGGCCGTTGAAGCCGCAGATGGTGTATTCGAGTAGCACGTCGACACCGCCGGCCACCATCGCCTCGGCCTCGCCGGCCAGCAGCGCGTCGATCGCCAGCGAGGGCGCCAGCAGCCCCGACGAGCAGGCCGTCGAGAGCACCGCGAGGGGCCCCTGCCAACGCGCTGCGTCGTCGGGCAACAGCATGCTGGCGTCGAATTCGGCGACCCCGGCCGAGGCACCGCCGTGGCGGCCCAGCAAGGCGTTCTCGGCCACCTCGACGCCCGCCGTGGTGGTGCCGAGCACGCAGCCGATGCGCGGGCCTCGCGCCGTGCCGGCCGGCGAGGCACCACCGCCCGTGGGCGGCGCGGCCAGGCCGGCATCCTCCAGGCAACGCGCCACCGCGAAGCGCGCCAGCGCCGCCGCGCGATTCTCGACGCCGTCGCGCGATGGATCGAGCGCGCGCCATTGCGCCTCGGGAATCGCCACGCAGTTGTCGGCCGGATAGGCGTCGAGCGGGCGCTTCGGCCAGGGGCCGTCGAGCACGGCGCGTTCGACGAGTGCCTGCCACAGCGAGGCGGGCGTGGCACCTGCCGGCGACAGCAGGCCGAAGCCGGTGATCGCGATCGGCGTGCTCATGCGCGCGCTCCCGGCACCGGCTCGGCGGCATCGGTGATACCAGCGGCATCGGCCATCGCCGCAGCACCGGCCAGGACCGCCTCGGTCAGCGAGGCCAGCGTCAGGCGCGCCAGCGAGCCGGCCGGCAAGTCGATCGCATAACGCGCCTGGCAGCGCACGATCAGGTCGATCAGCTCGACCGAGTTCAGGCCGCTCTCGACGATCGGCAGGCCGGCCTCGATGGTCTCGGGCGCCACCTGCAGCATGGCGGCGAGCATCGCGCGCAGCGCGGCGAACACTTCGGCGCGCGCCGCCTCGGGCCGGGTGGGCGTGATGGGTCGGGCAGGCCTCGCGGCAAGCGCGTGGACCTTCGAATCGGAAGCGTTCAAGTCGGTATCCTCAAAGATTCGATGTAGGGATCGGGTTCGTGTCCGGGTGCGCGTCCGGGCCACCGGATCAGGCCGCCTGCGTGACGGGCACGGCCGCGCGCGTCGCGGCCAGCCGCAGCGAGCAGCCGATCGCCAACAGCGCCAGCAGCGCGATCGCGAAGCTCACGCTCGAGATCGCGTGGGCCGAGCGCGGCGCGTCGCCGGCCCGGGCCAGCGCCAGGTAGATCGCGCCGAGCGCGGCCACCCCGATCACGATCGACAGCTGCACCGAGGTGGTGACCAGTCCGCTGAGGGCGGGCGCATGGCGCGGCGCGGTGCGGTGCGTCATCTGGCTGACGGTGGTGCCGAAGCTCAGGCCATGGCTCGCGCCGGCCAGGGACAGCAGCGGCACCATCAGGGCTGCGAGCCAGCCGTGCTCGCGGGCGGCGGCGCCGAAGCCCGCATTGGCCAGCACCATCGCGGCCAGCGCCACGGTCGGCGCATAGCGCAGCAGGCGCGCCGGCAGCTTCGACCAGCTCAGGTTCGAGACGCCGAAGCCGAAGGCATAGGTGGCGAACACCAAGCCGGACACCAGCGGCGAGTAGCCCAGGCCGGTCTGCAGGTAGAGCGCGCAGGCGAACAGCCAGCCGCCGTAGCCGACGAAGCCGATCGAGACCACCGCCAGGCCGGGCCGGATGCCGGGCGCGAGCAAGGCGTCCAGGTCGAGCAGCGGCGCGCCGCCCCGGCGCGCCAGACCGCGCTCGAAGCGCAGGAACGCGGCCAGCCCGGCGAAACCGGCGGCCAGCGCCGCCCACACCCAGGCGGCCCAGCCCGCGTCGTAGCCGAAGGTGAGCGGCACCACCACCAGCAGCATCGCCGTGCTCAGCAGGGCCACGCCGGCCAGGTCGAGCCGGCGCCGCTCGGGCCCGGCCAGCTTGGGCAGCGCGGCGGGCGCCAGCAGCAGCAGCGCGATGCCGATCGGCACGTTGATCAGGAAGGCCGGGCGCCAGGACAGGCCGGCCAGGTCGGCGCTGATGATCAGGCCGCCGAGCGCCTGCCCCGCAGTCGAGCCGAGGCCGAGGATCATCGAGTAGTAGCCGATCGCGCGAGCGCGCGCGCGGCCCTCGTAGCTGCGCTGGATCAGCGACATCACCTGGGGCACCAGCATCGCGGCGCCCACGCCCTGGGCGACGCGCCCGGCGATCAGCATCCCCGTGTCGGGCGCCAGGCCGCAGGCCAGCGAGGACAGCGTGAAGATCGCCAGGCCGTTGACGAACAGGCGCCGGTAGCCGTGGTCGTCGCCCAGGCGCGCGCCGGTGATCAGGAACACCGCGTAGGCCAGCAGGTAGCCGGCCACCACCAGTTGCAGCAGCGCGCCCGAGATGCCCAGGTCGGCGCGCAGCGCGGGCGCCGCGACGTTGACGATCGAGGTGTCCATCGCCGCCATGCCCTGCCCGATAAGCAGCAGCGGCAGCATGCGGCGCGGCGGTGCGGCCGGGGTCGCGGCCGGGGGCGCGAGACTGGAGGGATTCGACATGGCCGGTTCTCCGCCTCAGGCGATCGCGTCGCGCTTGAGATGCTCGAGCTTGCCCTCGACATCCTTCCATTGCGCTGCCTCGGGCAGCGCCGGGCGGGTGGCGGTGATGCTGGGCCAGCTCCCGGCCAGCTCGCGGTTGAGCTCGAGGAAGATCCGCTGGGCCGGTGCCAGCGCGCTGTCCTGGCGAATCGCGTCGACCGGGCACTCGGGCTCGCAGACGCCGCAGTCGATGCACTCGTCGGGATTGATCGCGAGGAAGTTCGGCCCCTCGTGGAAACAATCGACGGGGCACACGTCGACGCAGTCGGTGTGCTTGCACTGGATGCAGTTCTCGGTCACGACATAGGTCATCGAATTTCTCCTGGGGACGATTGGATTGCGGGTTGATGAATCAGGCTTGCGGCACAGGCGCCGCCGGCCGGCTGCGCACCGAGATGGCGCGACGGCCGGGGAACATCGCCACCGAGGCCACCGTGCATTCGCGGCGCAGGTCGCCGTTCGGCACCACCTCGATCGGCGGTGACGCCAGGCCGTCGAGGCAGGCGCGCGCGTCGGCGTCGGCGGGCAGGCGCGCCAGCAGCTCGCGGCAGGCCGCCAGCCGGCGCAGCGAGGCGGTGCGGGCGAACGGGTTGAGCGCGTCGTCGGCCGCCAGCGCCGAATGCAGGAAGTGATTCGCGTGCGCGTGGCTGGCACCCTCGATCACCGCCAGCGCGTCGGGGGTGTACTCGACCGTCACCACGCGCGCGGCGTCGGCGATCGTCAGCGAGCGCGAACTCGCGCGCGGCAGCGCGCGCAGGCGCTCCAGGCATTCGTCGACGCTCGTGCAGCGGTCCAGCAGGTGGCGGATCGTCAGATAGCCCGGAATGCCGGGCCGCCAGCTGCCGCCGAGCACCAGGTTCAGGCCGATCGCCAGGCCCCGGTCGTTGATGCCGAGGTAGCCCGTCAGGCCCGTGAAGCTGAGCAGGGCCACGTTCGACCAGTCGCCGCCCGCCGTGCCGCCCGTCGTGCCATTCGTCGCGCCGGCTGGCTCGCAGGCGATGTCGAGCACGCTCAGTTCGCCGGCCATCGCGCCGTTCAGGTCGACCGTCTGCGCCAGCATCGACTCGCCGTGCAGGTGGCGGCCGAAGGTGGTGCAATCGCCGCGCGCCGGAATCCGCTGGAAGCCCGACAGCTCGCGACGCAGTTGCAGCAGGAAGGCATCCTCGGTGGCGATGTCCGCGCCCTCGGCCAGGCCGTGGATCTCCTCGGCCAGCTCGGGCAGCACGCGCTCGATCTCCCGCGTATAGCTGGCGATCAGCGGTGCGAACTCGTGCAGCCGGCGCGCGGTGACCAACGGCTCGAGCCGCGTAACGCGATCGCCGAGGAAGCGCGCGATCGGCTCGCGCAGCGCCGCGCCGTGCTGGCGGCCGATCTCGAAGCGCGAGCCGGCCAGCCGCAGGCAGCGCGCCGCGTCGAGATCGGTATCGATCGAGAACGGCGAGGCCGGCACGGGACGCGGCGCGCCGATCAGCGAAAACGGCTTGCGCGCACATCCGGCCACTCCGATTTGAGGATCGAGTAATAGATCGCGTCGCGCCGCCGGCCGCTCGGCATGAAGTTGAAGCTGCGCATCACGCCCTCCTCGGTGGCGCCGATCGCACGCAGGCCGGCGCGCGCGCGCAGGTTGAGCACGTCGGTCTTGAACTCGACGCGCTCGCAGCCCAGTTCCTCGAACGCGTAGTCGAGCAACAGGCCCTTGGCCGCGCGGTTCACTGCGGTGCCGCGATACGGGGCGCCGAGCCAGGACCAGCCGATCTCCAGGCGCCGGTCGGCGGCCGCGAGATTGCCGAAGGCCGAGGTGCCGGCGAACTGACCGCTGCGGCGGTCGATGATGGCGAACACCAAGCGCGTGCCGGCCAGCGAATCGGCGATCGCGCGCTCCAGGAAGCTCACCAGGCTCGGTTCGTCGTGCACGGCCGAGACCATGTAGGTCCAGCTGTCGGGGTCGTAGGCGATGCGCGCGAAGCCGGCCTTGTCGTCCAGGCCGATGCGGCGCAGCGTGACCACCTCGTTCTCGAGCGTGGTGTTCAGGATCGCTGAAATGTTCCAGGTCATGTCGGGTTCCGTCGGGTTCATGTCACGGCTTTCGAGGACAGCAGCTTGACGATGTCGGCGCCGCTCCTGAGCGCCGCCAGGTCGTCCTCGGTGAATTCGGTCAGCGGCACGCCCGCGCTCTCGCAGACCGTGCTCATCAGCACGATCAGGTCCAGCGAATTCAGGCCCAGGTCGTAGACGAGGTCCGCCTCGAGCGGCAGCGTGGCCGCAGCCTCGGAATCCCTGCCGGCGGTTTCGCCGAGATGGCGCCTGACGATGGTTTCGATCTCGCTCACGCGGAAGCTCCATAGAGTTGGTCGATTTCCTGCCGGAACGCATGGAAGATCTCGTTGCGCCGGGGCTTGAACTGCGAGGTCACGAAGCGCGTCTCGCTGCGGAACGGCTGCGGCGCGATGAAGGCGCGCACGATGCGCTCGTCGGGCGCGAGCGAGGCGTTCAGCTCGCTCAGGTGCGCGCGGATCGCGGCGTGGTCGGTCTGCGAGTCCTGCGGCGAGACCACCGCCACCAGGAAGGGCTTGCCGGCGCCGAACAGCACGCACTCCTCCACCCCGGTATGCGCCTTGACGCGCTCCTCGATGCGCCGCGTATGCACGTTCTTGCCGTTGGCCAGCACGATCAGGTCGTCGGCGCGGCCGAGGATGTAGAGAAAGCCGTCGGCGTCGATGCGCGCCAGGTCGCCGGTGCGCACCTCGCCGGTCGACAGGAAGATCTTCTCGCTCGCACCGGGCTCGCTGTACAGGTAGCGCGTGTTGACGGGCTGCTCGGCCCCCACCACCAGCACGCCCTGCGCGTCGATGCGCGCGCGCTTGCCGGGCAGCAGCCGGCCGACGCTGCCGGTGCGCGCCTGGCCCGGGTAGTTCTTGGTGACGATGCAGGTCTCGTTCATGCCGTAGCCCTCGAAGATCGGCACGCCGGCTTCCTCGAAGAAGCGCAGCGTCTGCGGGTTCGCGGGCGCCGAGCCGGTCCACAGGTAACGGATCCGGCCGCCGAGCAGGGCATCGATGTGGCGGCGGCGCTCGGCCAGCGCGGCTTGCCCGCCCGGCTCGCCGGCCTGCGCGATGCGCTCGATGCGCTTCTTCACGCCATCGAAGAACCCGGGCACGCCCATCACCACCGTCGGCGGCGCCTGCCGCGTGACTTCCAGCGCGTATTCGAAGCGCGTGACCGTGGTGGCGTGGCCGTGCACCAGGGCCGAATAGATCCAGTAGCGCTGCTGCAGCAGGGACAGCGGCAGGAACACCAGCAGGTTGTCGTCGGGACCGTGCGCGTAGAGCTGCTGGACCGCGGCGATCGAGCCGTCGATGCTGCCGACGCGCGCGGCCAGCCCCTTGGGCTCGCCTGAGCTGCCCGAGGTGAACTTGATGGTGGTGATGTCGTCGTCGGCATAGGCGGCAGTATCGAACGCCGGCGCCACCGGGTCGACCGCGCTGCCGTCGCCGGCCGAGGCCACCGCCTGGTCCACCAGTTCGCGCAGGTCGAGCACCAGGCGCGCATCGAAGGGCTCGACGCCGTCGGCCAGGATCGCGTCGAGCGCATAACGCTGCACCAGCTCGCGGCTCGCGACGAACTTGCCGAACTCGAAACCGGCCGTCACATAGCCGCCCTTCAGCGCGGCCAGGTCGAGCAGCACCCAGGCCAGGCCGTTGCGCGCGACGATGCCGATCCGCGCGCCGCGCCGCAGCCCGGCAGCGCTCAGCCGCAGTGCGAGCCGCGCGGCCAGCGCGTCGAGCTGCGCATGGCTGAGGTCGATGCGGCCGCCCTGCTGGAAGAAGCTGATGCGTTGGCTGGCATGCTTGCCGCCGTTGGCGGCCACCGCATTGATGGTGGAAAGAAGGCGCGTCGTCACACCGAGCCCTCCACCACCGTGGCCGCGGCCGCGCGAGCACGGGCCGGCTCGGGCAGGCGCTGCTCGGACAGGTTGCGATAGCTACCGGCCACGAAACCCTGGATCACCAGCCGCTTGGCATCGGGCGTCATCAGGTAGTTAGCCAGCGCCGTGTAGAGCGCCTCCAGCCACAGCGTGCGGCGGCGCACGCGCAGCAGGTCCTCGGTGCCGTATTCCTCGCCGTCGGCGCGCACCACGCGCACGTCGTAGAAGCCGCGGTAGCGCCGGCCCGCGATATTGAGCGGCGGGCGCGACATGTCGGGGCCCGGCACGCGGATCGAGAACTTCACGCGCGCGCGGTTGTGCGCGGCGCGATGCATGTCGGAATGCGCCGAGATGTCGGGCACCAGCGGGGGGTAGTACCAGTGGCGCGAGGCCCGCACCAGCGGACGCTCGAAGTTGCCGGGGATGAAGTGCCAGCGGTTGAACTGCATGCGCTTCTGCACCGAGCTGGCGATCGCCGTGCTCTCGGCCTCGCCGTACTGCTCGACAGTGCGATACGAGACATAGGCCGTGAAGAAGCTGGCCGGCGTCAGCGCATGGACCGTGTCGAGCAGGGTGTTCTCGTCGTAGCTCACCAGTTGCCCGATGTCGCGCAGCGAGCTCGACATGCCGTAATCCGAGCGCGTGGCCAGCACGGCCGAGGCCACCGTCTTCTCGATCAGGTATTCGGTCCAGCTGGTCACCGCCGGGTTGCCCGATTCGCAGCCGATGCCTGCCACGTCGCGCGCGATCGCCGCGTTCGCCAGCAGGGCCATCGCCACGTACTCGGGCGGCTGGAATTCGCCGTGCGGCGACACCAGGCTGCGAAAATCCTCGCCGAACTCGCGATACCACTGGTCGGCCGCCTCCGACGAGACGGTCGATTCGAGGATGCGCTCGGTCTTCTGGAAGTTCAGACCGTAGATCCAGCGATAGCGCAGCCAGGGCTTGCCGATCGCGCACAGCGTCTGCTCGCGAATCCGTGCCGCGCGCTCGAACAGGTCGAGCTCGGCGGGCACCGTCACCTCGCAGCCGGCCTGCGTATAGCTGGCCGCGAGCCGGTCCAGGCGACCCACCAGGCCCTGCGCGCACAGCAGCGCGCCGTTGAATTCCTCGAAGCGCACCGAGCGGCCCGACAGGAACAGCGCATGCAGGCCGGCCACGATCAGCGCCTCGTCCTCGCTCCAGTCGGCGTAGTCGCGCTTGCGCAGCGCGCTCAGGAAACCGCCGCCGCTCTTGCTGTCGATCAGGTTCACATAGCGGTCAATCAGCGCGAAGAAGCGATCGCCGACATAGAAACAGACCGACTCGACATGCTCGACATGATCGATCACCTCCTCCAGCACGCGCGGCAGCTGGCCCTCGGCGTGCACGCGATCGAGCGCGGCGCGCACCGTGCGCAGGCTGTCACGCTCCGCAGCGAGCCAGCTCGCGGCCTCGGCCTCGATCTCGGCCAGCACGGCCGGGCCCGTCTCGATGAACCCGAGCTCGACCCAGCTGTCGGCCTCGTCGTAGGCGATCTTCGGCAGCTCGCAGGGGCGGATGTGCAGGCGGCCCAGCGAGTTGACGTAGAGCAGCAAGGCCATCTCCGCCTGCCCGCTCGCCTCAATGCGCAGCTCGGGATGCCGCTCGAGCACGGCCAGCGCGGCGCGTTCCCGGACGCCGAGCGCCAGGCGCGCCTGCTCGATCGGATAGATGCCGCCATGCGTCGCGGCAGCCATCGCGACTTCGTACGCGCCGCAGCCCGCATACGTGTCGCCACGCAGATACGCGGTCATGTCGAAGCCGTACAGGCTGTGCGATGCGTGGTCGTGCGTCGGCGTATGTGCTCTGGGGTCCATCGTCCCTACCTCTCTTCGGCCAAAGAAACGTGATCGGATGACGGACGCCCGCTGCCTGCGGCACCCGCCTGGTGCTGGGTTGGTATCGCCCCGATCGCGGCGGCGGCCGGCAGAACCCGCAGGTCTTGTCGCCGGACGATCGTCGATGATTGATTTCAGCGCCTGCCGGGTTCGGCGACAACTACCAAACTTCGGAGTCCGACTTATTGTTATGACCAGGTGCCGTGCATATGCATGGAAAACCGCGCACGGCCCCCCCTGGCGCGCCGGCTCAGCTCAGCAGGCCGAGCATCGCGGCGCGCACCACGGCCGAGGTCTTGTTGACCGTCTTGAGCTTGGCGACGGCGTTCTTGACGTGGAAATTGACGGTGTCGACCGAGATCCGCAGGATCGTGGAGATCTCGCCCGAGGTCTTGCCGTCGGCGGCCCACTTGAGCACCTCGACCTCGCGATCGGTCAAGCCGCGCTCGGTGTTGGGCGTCAGCTTGGGCATCAGCACGCGCGTCATGGCCAGGTGTGTGGTGCTGACCAGCCAGCGCATCTTGAATTCGTTGTGCTCCAGCTCGAGGGCGGTGACCGGGCCGTCGGAGCGCGCCAGCGTCAACATGCCGGACACCCCGCAGCTGTCGAAGGTCGACTGCGACCAGCCATGGCGCAGGCCGTGGGCCTGCGCGTCGCGCCATAGCTCGGGCGTGCCGGAGAAGAAGGCATCGGTCCAGACCACCGGAGTCTGGAAACGCCGCAGGTGCTTCATGGTCGGATCGATATCGATATATCCGGCCTCCATATAGCGTTTTTTCCAGGTATCGGGATAATTGCTGAGCAGATAGATTTTCGGTCGCGATACCGGCCATGGAATGCGCAATCCATAAGCGCAATATTCATAGCCGAGACCATTGGCCGCTCGCTCGATGAAACCCGATATCTCCCGCTCCGAACTCGCGCCCTCGAGTCCGGCCAGGAGTTCCCCAGCCCAGTCGTACATTTCGCCTCCTCGTGGAATGTCCATCCCTGTCGCGATGAATCGCCGGGCAATGCCCGCACCTCGATTGACAGGTAATGTCGATTCCGCGCGCCTCATTAGGCCAGCCATTTTGATATGGAAGAGCGCATTGGAAATCGACGAAGATCTCCAATGCGAAAGCGGATTCACATGATATTGGCGACACTCTCTCTCATGAGCGTCATGGCGACTCCTGCCCTCATCGAATAGGCGAGGGCATATTGCAGGGTTGATCCGGCAGAGGAATTTCTAGATGATTGGATTGCTGATTTGAAACCTCTCGCATCAGGGCCGTCACATTGAACGCGAACGGACTGACTGCTTCAAATTACTTTTTCGCAGCGTTCACATGAATAGACGGCATACAGATGCACCACGGTTTTTACATATCAATCTCCAGGAAATAACAAGCCCATTTTCCTCAGCATTTGTTTCCGACTTTCCAGCTCGTTACCGTGCCGCGATTACGACATTGCCACGGGGCACCGGGTAGGCCCGGCCATGCCCGTCTGGATGGGTAGCGGCCGGGTTTCCTTATACGGCACGCGGGATTGGACATCGGACTTCGTACCATAGAGACGGGTTCGGCACAGGCTTCAGGGTAAATCCCCATATGTCGCGCCCGGACCGGATGCACCATTGTCGATCAGGCTACGGCAAAAACGCGGCCGCCGCGTTTCGGCGGCGCCGACGCGCGGTTTCAGGTTCCGCCGGATTCACGCCTTTCCCGGATCCGGACTATCCGCCGGATTTCTGATTGATGCCGGGTCCCTTGTCCGGCATCGACACGGCGCATATTTCATATGTCGTGGAGATTATAGGGCGACGGCCGGCGCCAGATACCTACCATAAATGGCGGGTTCCAGGCCGACACACATCTCGTAGAGTGTCGTATTCAGCCAGCCCGATTATCGGAAAGCTGATAGTCGTTATTCTTGATTCACCCGAATCCGCTTGTGTGGCCCGGTGAAATAAACGGCACTCAATACCCCCTTGCTTTCATCAGAAAAATCGACGATCAATGGTGAATTTCATCCCGGCATTTTCTCCGCCGATTCACACGCTCGCGAGAACCATCGTGTTTCCGGCCTGAAGCCGATCAAACGGTGCATCGCGCTCCTCATTCAGAAGGGATGCATATGATTTCGTGAAAAGCCCGGCGGCGGACGCCGCAATTCGCTCGACGCCATCGCGTGGCGGATCGGCAGCGGATGCGTGCTCGCCCATGATCGGGCGACGGCAGGACCTGCTGCGCGTCGAGCCTGGCGCCATCCAGTGCCTTGTCGAGCAAGCTCATCAGGGAAGTGAACCGCGCGGGACCCTGTCCACACGCTTGCGCAAGCCCGGATCGTCGGCATCGAGGGGAATCGGTCCGAACTTGAAGGGCGCGTCATGCAAGGGTGCCAGGATCCCGTGGCGGATGCGAGGCCTGGCGGCCAGCCTCGGCTCGGCCTCGAAATCGTGCGCCGCCGCGCGCAGGCAGGCTGGCCGCGGCGTCAAGACCATCGGCACGCGGCCCGGCTCGGCAAGCAAGCAGCCGAACCGGGGCGCCATGCGGCGCGACTCATCGGCTGCCGCGATCCAGGCGATCGCCTCCGGGCCGGCGGCGAGGCCCGAGCGCGGCACGGCGCGTCAAGGATGCCCGAGCCCTCGCACGATCGCCGGCATCCGCCCGAGCGCGCGCTCGTGCAACTGCGCATAGAGGCTGTTGCCATGCGCGTCGATGGTCACCGTCGCCGGCCCGAGCTGCTCCACTTCCAGCGTCAGCAGCCGGAACTGCGAGATGTATTCGGTCCAGTGCTGAGCCACCACGCGGCGCAGCGAGCGCGACAGCAGGTTCAGGCCGCCGCCCGGAAACGACAGGTAAGCGCAGCCGCACTCGCGCAACGCGGCCGTACTGGCCGCGTCGAGCCCGCCCTTGCCGCCCACCAGCCGCAGCCCGAGCCCGCGTACCAGGGTCGGCATAAGGGCTATCCATTTAGCTCCACCTGAGCGATCATCGCAGGGTGAACGAGTTTCAATCATCCCCTCTTGGGGGCATCGACTACCCTCGAACGGGGAGTCAGTTTGAAGACTGGTTCACGACCGAGGACGAGTGCGTTCGCTATCTCGAGCGGTTACGTTGGCGCGATGGGTTTGTCTGTCCATCATGCGCCAACAAAGGCACGCCCTATCGCGCCAGCCGAGCCCGGCTCTTGTGTCGATCCTGCGCGCCTCAATGCACGGTAAGTGTTCACGCAAAACTAGTTTGAAATTTGACGCCGTAGCCGGCCAGTAGATCGGCCAACTCGACATCGATGGTTGCTTGGGTCCAGGTGACGCAACGTCGCCCCCGATATTTCAGGTGCCGCCAGACGATCTCGATCAGGTTGAGTTCGGGGCTATAGGACGGCAGGTAA
>JAYFRU010000005.1:0-24210 GCA_040946965.1 Burkholderia sp.
ATTCGTTTCGAGCGCCGTGCTGATATTCACGGCGCGTTCCTCAAACTCGGCTGCTGCTTGATCTGCTGGAACACCTTACAGCGAACTCAGAAGTCTTTATGAAACCGTCTCTTATGGCGGCGAGCACGCGCGTCTCGCGGGCACCCCCGGCGCGCCGGCGCCGAGCCTGCGCAGCCCGCTGCAGAGCCAGCAGCTGCCCAACCTCGGCGACGGCTCCGGCGGCGCGCTGACCCCGCAGGCCGAACGTCGGCTCGGCGAGCGCGGGATGCGCGAGGTGCGGCGCGACCCCGATTATCTCGACGACTGGCTGGTGCGCGACTACCTGAATTCGGTCGCCGCCAGGCTCTCGGCGGCCGCGTCGGCGCAGTTCATCGGCGGCGATCGTCCCGATTTCGACCTGTTCCCGATGCGCGATGCGCAGATCAACGCGTTCTCGCTGCCGGGCGGTTTCATCGGCGTCAACAGCGGCCTGGTGATCATGACGCGCACCGAATCCGAACTGGCCTCGGTGCTGGGCCATGAAATGGGCCACGTCCTGCAACGGCATATCGCGCGCATGCTCGGCGCCAGCGAGAAGACCGGCTACGCGGCGCTGGCCTTGATGCTGATCGGCGTGCTGGCCGGGGTGCTGGCGCGCAGCGGCGATCTCGGCAGCGCGATCGCGCTGGGCGGGCAGGCCTACGTGGTCGACAACCAGTTGCGCTTCTCGCGCGGTGCCGAGCCGCGAGGCCGATCGCGTCGGCTTCCAGCTGCTGACGGCGGCCGGCTACGATCCCTACGGCATGCCGGGCTTCTTCGAACGTCTCGATCGCTCGACCCTGGGCGACGCTGGCGTGCCCGAGTATGTCCGCGCCCGCCCGCTCACCATCGACCGGCTCGCCGACATGGACGATCGCGCGCGGCGCGTGCCTTATCGCCAGCCGCGCCAGGCGCCGGAATACGTATTCGCGCGGGCGCGGCTGCGGATCCTGCAGAATCGCGCGCCGTCCGACATCGCCAGCGAGGTGCGCCGCACGCGCAGCGAGATCGACGACCGGATCGCGCCGAGCGTGGCCGCGAACTGGTACGGCATCGCGCTGGGTCAGATGCTGCTCGGCAACTTCGGCGAGGCGGACACGGCGCTGACTGCCGCGCGCGAGCGCTTCTCGCACCTCCAACGGGACGAGGGCTCGACTGCGCTGAGCACGTCGCGCCTGGACGTGCTGGGCACCGAGATCGCGCGCCGCGCCGGCCGCACCGACGAGGCGCTGCGGCTCGCGAAGCTGGCGCAGCAACGCTGGCCGGGCTCGCACGCGGCGATCATCGCGCATCTGCAGGCGCTGCTGGCGGCCAGGCGGTTCGATGAGGCGCAGGCGATGGCGCGCACGCAGGCCGACTCGGATCCGCGGCAGCCGGACTAGTGGAGCTGCCTGGCCCAGGCCGCGCAGGGCAGCGGCGACGCGATCACGCGGCGGCGCGCGCTGGCGGAGAAGCTCGCGCTCGACGGCGCCTGGCCCTCGGCGATCCGCCAGTTGCGCGAGGCGCGCGACGACAAGGCGGTGAGCTTCTACGAGCAATCGATCATCACGGCGCGGCTGTACGACTTCGAGCAGCACTACAAGGAAGAGCAGAACGACAAGGAAGACGAGCGCGGCTAGGCATGCCGCGTCCGAGTCGGGCCGAGGCTCAGCCGGCGGCGCGCGCGGCCGGGCTCGCGACGAAGGCGAAGCGGGCCGGCACCGCGTCGCGGCCGATCGAGGCCAGCGCGAGATCGACGCCGGGGCGCCAATGGAAATGCCCGCCGGTGCCGTGCTCGTCGAGCGTGGCGTGATCGGCGAACAGGCCGAGGTCGTGATCGTGCAGGGCGGCCACGCGCGGCGGCGTGGCCGCGTCGGAGAACAGCACGCCGCCCTGGTCGTCGAGCCAGGCGCCGGCCGGCTCGAAAGCCTGGCCGGTCTGGTCGGTCAGGCTCGGCACGCCATGCTCGTCGGTCGCCAGGCGCACGATCCAGGGCGTGTAGGCCAGCTCGACATAGACGCGCTGCGGCCCGTTCTGGAAGAACCATTGCCCTTGCTCGTCGCGTTCGTAGTTGCGCGCGATGAAGGCGATCAGCGCGGCATGGCGGATCGCCGTGCCGGGTGCGCCGGCGGCCTGGGCCGCCTCGTCGCGCATGCGCCAGTCGCCGCAGCGATCGAGCAGCAGCCAGCCCGTGCAATGCGGGACGTTGGGCCATTTGGCCAGTGCCTGGCGAACAATCTCATCCATGGTCGAGGAAGCGGGAAACGAAGCCGAAGACACGCAGCGGCAGCCAGTCGGCCTGGCCCGGGAAGGGGCCGGTCATGAAGCCGACGTGGCCGCCGTGTTCGGGCTGGTCCAGCTCGACCGCGCGCGACACGTCGGCCGGGCCGGGCAGCGCGGCGGCCGGCAGGAATGGGTCGTTGCGGGCGTTGAGGATCAGGGTGGGAATCTCGATGCCGGGCAGCTTGGCCCGCACCGTGGCGCGTGTCCAGTAGTCGTCGGCACCGGCGAAGCCGTGCAGCGGCGCGGTGACGATGTCGTCGAACTCGTGCATGGTGCGCGCGGCCAGCATCGCGCGCCGGTCGAAGATGCCGGGATGCTGGGCGAGCTTGGCGAGCCCCTTGAGCTTCAGCGTCTTCAGGAAGGAGCGCGTGTAGACCATCGAGAAGCCCTGCGAGATCGCCCGGCCGCCGGCATGCACGTCGAGCGGGGTGGAGACCACGGCGGCCGCCGCCACCAGCGAGCGGTTGCCGCGCCGTTCGCCGAGCCAGTGCAGCAGCAAGTTGCCGCCGAGCGAGACGCCCACCGCGAACAGCGGGCCGCGATGCCGGGCGGCGAGCCGGTGCAGGATCCAGTCGACCTCGTCGGCGTCGGCCAGGTGGTAGAAGCGCGGCAGACGGTTCAGCTCGCCCTGCAGCTGCGGAAGTGGGGTACCACGCCGTGCCAGCCCAGGTCGCGCGCGGCCGCCATCAGCAGGCGCGCGTAGCGGGAATCGGAATTGCCCTCGAGGCCGTGGAACATTACCACCAGCGGTGCCTCGGGCGAGGGCTCGCCGCCGGCGGCGCTACCGGCCGGATGGGTGACCCAGTCGAGATCGATGAAGTCGCCGCCGGGCGTGTCCCAGCGCTCGCGCCGGTAGCTCACCTCGGGGCGGCGGCCGAATAGCGCCGGGGAGATCGTCTGGGCGTGGTTGGAGGGCAGCCAGCGCGACGCCACGTAGCGTAGCAGCTCTGCGGCCGGCTGGGCAAGCCCGGTGGGCGGCGACGGCGGTGTATCGGTACTCATCGCGCGCGTGCCTGCCTCAGTGCAGCGGGCCCTGGCCGTGGCGGATCTTGGCGGCGAACTGGCTGGCGGCCTGGTCGGGAATCGGGCTGGCGTGGATATGGGCGATCCGCCATTCGCCGCGCTCGTGGATCATCACGTAGGTGGCGAACACCATGTCGGGCTCGCTGCCGCCGTCGGCGTACTGATGGGCTTCGGCGACCGTGTAGACCACCGTGCCAAGGCTGTCGTAGACGCGGATGTCGAGCGGTTCGATCGTCACCGGGCGCGCCGTCATGCGCTGTGCGAAGCCGCTGCGGATCTGCTCGAGGCCGTGCAGGTGCGCGCCGTCGGACCAGATGCAGCTCGCGAAATCCTCGTCGATCCACAGGACCATCAGGGCGTCGAGGTTCGCGTCGGCGACCGACTGGTAATAGGCGTTCAGCGTGTCGGCTGCGGCTTCGAAGAGGCGGGCAAAACGTGGCATCGGGTTTATCTCTCGCGCAAGGCGCGCTATTACAAGGCAGCGGCCATGAGGCCGCCTTCGCAAGTACCGCAATGACTGCCACGAACGCGCGCCGGGCCGGGCGAGGCCCGGCTCCGCTCAGCGCTGGCCGACCAGCATGCCGCGCAGGTCGGCGAAGACCTGCTCCGGGCTCAGCTCGCGCAGGCAGTTCAGATGGCCGAGCGGGCATTCGCGCTGGAAGCAGGGGCTGCATTCGAGCTGCAGCCATTGTACCTTTGCCAGATCCGACAGCGGCGGAGTGTGGCGGGGATCGGTCGAGCCATAAAGCGCGACCAGCGGGCGTCGCAGCGCGGCAGCCACGTGCATCAGCCCCGAATCATTGGTGACCACCGCGTTGGTGCGGGCGATCAGCGCGCAGGCCTCGGACAGCGAGGTCTGCCCGCACAGGTTGCGCACGCCGGGGGCCTGATCGGCGATCGCCTGCGCGGCCGGCGCATCCTTGGGCGAGCCGAGCGCGATCATCTGCGTATAGGGGAAGGATTGACCGACGATCCTCGCCAGTGCCGCGAAATGCTCGGGCGGCCAGCGCTTGGCCGGGCCGTACTCGGTGCCGGGGCAGAACACGATCAGCGGCTTGCGCGTGTCCAGGTGGAAGCGCGTCGAGACGCGTGCGGTCTCGTTGAGGTCGGCCTCCAGGCGCGGCATCGGCAAGGACTTGAGCGCCTCGTCTAGCTTCGCGCCGGGCGCGTAGGCGAGCGCGGCGTAGAAGGGCACCATCGGCGGGCGCGAATCGCGTGCCTTGGGCGGGTTCGCGTGGCGTACGTTGAGCAGCACGTAGCGCGACTCGCCAGTGTAGCCGATGCGCAGCGGGATGCCGGCCAGCCAGGGGATCAGCGCCGATTTCAGCGAATTCGGCAGCACGTAGGCGGCGTCGTAGCCGACCTCGCGCAGGTCGCTGGCGAGCTGCCAGCGGCGCAGCATCTGCAGCTTGCCATGGGCGAGATCGGTGGCGTGCACCTCGTGGATCTCGGGCATGCGCTCGAGCACGGGCGCGACCCAGCTCGGCGCGACCGCGTCGATCACGATCCGGGGATGCAGTTTCTTCAGCAGCGCGAAAAGCGGCTGCGCCATCAATGCGTCACCGATCCAGTTCGGTGCGATTACCAACGCGCGACGCATCAGGTCGATATCCGGTGTCTTGATGAAACGCGGCGCCTGGGCGCCGCGCTCGGGTTGCGGGGAAAACGGTGGCAATGCGCGGTGGCGATGCGGCGCGAACCGCACGGCAGGGGCACGCCGGCCACGCCAACGGCGCGGGTCGCATGCCGCCGCGCGCAGGCTTGCGCGGCCGATGCGGTGCCGGTCTGCCTGCCGGGGCGCGGCCGCCGGAAGCGTCGGCTGCGCTGGGCGGACTGCTCAGTGGCCGTGGACGACTTCGCCGTCGCGCAGCTTGTAGCGCGTGCCGCAATAAGGGCAGCGCGCCTCGCCGTGCGTGATGTCGATGAACACGCGCGGATGCGCGCTCCAGCGCGTCATTGCCGGGTTCGGGCAGTAGGCCGGCAGATCCTTGGCCGACAGTTCGACGAGCGGTCGTTCCTTGATTTCACTCATGGGGCGGTCTCTTGTTGCAATAAGGGGGCGAGCGCGGCGCGGCTCGTCCGGGACGGCAGCGCGCGCGGCGCGCGTGTCGCCGTTGCCCGACACGAGACGATAGCGAAAAACCGGCGGCGCGTTCGCGCGCGGGCCGGGTCGATCGCCGGCCGTGGCGAGCCGCGCAGGACCGGCATTTTAACGTCTTTTGCATCGGCAACGGTTTGCTCGGCGGGGTCCGGCGCTATAATCATTTGCACCATTCAACACAAGCAAGACGGAGGCAATGCGGCCGCGCGCGCCCCCGGTTCCTCGCGCCGCCCGGCGCTGTCCCATGCTCGCTCGCCTGTCCGCCGCCGATCGCTTCTCCTTCGTCCAGAGGGCGCGCGACTACGCGCCGACGCTCACCGCGATGTTCTCCTGGGGTCTCGTTACCGGTATCGCGATGAGCAAGTCGGTGCTGACCACCAACCAGGCGGTCTGGATGTCGCTGCTGGTCTACGGCGGCTCCTCGCAGCTGGCGGTGCTGCCGCTGATGGCCGCCAAGCTGCCGCTCTGGACCCTCCTGCTGACCGCCCGCGATGGTCAACCTGCGCTTCGTGATCTTCAGCGCCGGCATGGCGCCGCACTTCTCCTACCTGCCGATGTGGCGGCGCGCGCTGATCGGCTATTTCAACGGCGACGTGATCTACCTGCTATTCATCCGGCAGGGTTTCGCGAACGGCCATGTGCCCGGCAAGGAAGCCTATTTCTGGGGCATGGCGCTGGTCAGCTGGCTGTCCTGGCAGGCCTCCTCGCTGGCCGGCATCGCGCTGGCCAGCGTGGTGCCCGACCAATGGGGGCTGGGGCTGGCCGGCACGCTCGCGCTGATCCCGATCATGGTCTCGGCGGTGGCGAACCGCTCGACGCTGGCTGCCGTGGCGGTGGCCGGCATCGTCGCGCTGCTGGCCGCGCTGGCCGCCGGCACGCTGGCCCGATACCTGCATCGAACGCGCCGACTGGCGACGCCTGCGCGCCGAGGTGCGGCCCCGCAATGCGCTCGACGCGAGCGAGGCCGAGCGCGACGGCGAGGGTGGCGCGCGATGAGCGACACCGCCCTGGTCTGGTGGACCATCGCCGGCATGACCGTGGTCACCGCGCTCACGCGCGCGCTGTTCCTGATCGGCGGCGAGCGCACCATGCTGCCCGAGCGCGCCCAGCGCGCGCTGCGCTACGCGCCGGCCGCCGCGCTGGTGGCGGTGGTGCTGCCTGACGTGCTGGAGACGCCGGCCGGCATCTCCTTCTCGCTCGCCAACCACGACTTCTACGCCGCCGCTGCGGGCCTGGCCTGGTTCCTGTGGCGTCGCAGCATGATCGGCACGATCGTGGTCGGCATGCTGGTGTCGACCGCGCTGCGCCTGAGCATTTGACCCTTCGCCTCGAAGCCTTTCGATGCTGCACAGCAACATCGAAAGGCTTCGGCCAAATAGGGGGAATTCGCCGCGCGGCGGGGCAGGCCGCAGGATGGATCGGCTAGAATGACCTTTTCCGGAAATCTCGAGCGTGTCGCACGGCCCAGCCCGGCCGTCAGGTGCCTGTCATCGGCAGCCCGCGCGCGATTTTTCAGCAACGCCTTCCTCATCAACCTTCAATCAGTCCCATGAGCCAAGTTAAGCGTCTTACCGACCTGATCGCCGAGGGCAAGGTCTCCGGCCAACGCGTCTTCATTCGCGCCGATCTGAACGTGCCCCAGGACGACCACGGCAACATCACCGAGGACACGCGCGTGCGCGCCTCGGTCCCGGCGATCCGGGCCGCGCTCGACGCGGGCGCCGCAGTGATG
This sequence comes from Burkholderia sp., assembly GCA_040946965.1. GTDB lineage: Bacteria > Pseudomonadota > Gammaproteobacteria > Burkholderiales > Burkholderiaceae > Burkholderia. Next base: position 7,137 of record JAYFRU010000005.1, read on the forward strand.
GTCACCTCGCACCTGGGCCGGCCGACCGAAGGCGAGTTCAAGCCCAAGGATTCGCTGGCGCCGGTCGCCAAACGCCTGGGCGAGCTGCTCGGCCGCGAGGTGCCGCTGGTGGCGAACTGGGTCGAGAACGGCGTGAAGGTGGCGCCGGGCGAGGCGGTGCTGCTCGAGAACTGCCGCGTCAACAAGGGCGAGAAGAAGAACGACGACGCGCTGGCCCGCAAGATGGCCGCGCTCTGCGATATCTACGTCAACGACGCGTTCGGCACCGCGCACCGCGCGGAAGCCACCACCCACGGCATCGCCAAGTACGCCGGCATCGCCTGCGCGGGCCCGCTGCTGGCCGCCGAGCTCGACGCGCTGGGCAAGGCGCTGGGCAACCCGAAGCGCCCGCTGGTGGCGATCGTGGCCGGCTCCAAGGTATCCACCAAGCTGACCATCCTGAAGTCGCTGGCCGAGAAGGTCGACCAGTTGATCGTCGGCGGCGGCATCGCCAACACCTGCATGCTGGCTGCGGGCCTGGCGATCGGCAAGTCGCTGGCCGAGCCGGACCTGGTGGCCGATGCCAAGGCCATCATCGACGCGGCGCGCGAGCGCGGCGCCTCGGTACCGATCCCCTCGGACGTGGTGACGGCCAAGGAATTCGCGCCCACCGCAGCGGCCACCGTCAAGAAGGTCAGCGAGATCGAAGCCGACGACCTGATCCTCGACATCGGCCCGGACACGGCCCGCGCGCTGGCCGGCCAGCTCGAGAAGGCCGGCACCGTGGTCTGGAACGGCCCGGTGGGCGTGTTCGAGTTCGACCAGTTTGGCAACGGCACCAAGACGCTTGCCGAGGCGATCGCCAACTCCCCCGCGTTCTCGATCGCGGGCGGCGGCGATACCTTGGCGGCCATCGCCAAGTACGGCATCCACGACAAGGTCAGCTATATCTCGACGGGCGGCGGCGCCTTCCTCGAGTTCCTGGAAGGGAAGAAGCTGCCGGCGGTGGAAGTGCTGGAAACGCGCGCGGCCTGATGGCGGCGCACGGTCGCGCGAAGACGCGCCGGCAGGCGGGCGGGGCGGCGCGGGCACGCCCCGGCTCCCGCGCCGGCGGGCGGCAAGGCCTCGAGGCCGGCCGCCCGGCCGCGATGGAACAGGACACGCAGAACAAAGCGACGCCGGCCGACGAAGCCGGCGCCCATACCGAAGCACCGGCCGCTGGGCCCGGCAGATCTGGCTCTCGCAGCAGTATCTCCAGCGCATCCACCCAGACCATCAAGAGGAGTTTCATGCTTCGCGCCACCAAGATAGTCGCCACGATCGGCCCGGCTTCCAGTTCGCTCGAGATTCTGCTGCAGATGATCCAGGCCGGCCTCGACGTCGTGCGCCTCAACTTTTCGCACGGTACGGCCGACGATCACCGCCAGCGCGCCGAGATGGTGCGCGAGGCCGCGCGCAAGGTCGGCCGCGAAATCGCGATCATGGCCGACCTGCAGGGTCCGAAGATCCGCGTCGGCAAGTTCGAGGAAGGCAAGATCACGCTGAACCCGGGCCAGCCCTTCATCCTCGACGCTACCTGCGAGCTCGGCAACGACGAGCGCGTCGGCCTCGACTACAAGGACCTGCCGCGCAACCTGAAGACGGGCGACGTGCTGCTGCTCAACGACGGTCTGATCGTGCTGACCGTCGAGCGCGTGCTCGGCGACGAGATCCACACCATCGTCAAGGTGGGCGGCGAGCTGTCGAACAACAAGGGCATCAACCGCCAGGGCGGCGGGCTGTCGGCGCCGGCGCTGACCGCCAAGGACATGGAAGACATCCGCACCGCGATGTCGCTGGGCGCGGACATGGTGGCGGTGTCGTTCCCGAAGAACGCCACCGACATGGAAATGGCGCGCCAGCTCGCCAACATCGCGGGCGCGCCCTACGGCATCAAGCCGAAGATGATCGCCAAGATCGAGCGCGCCGAGGCGATTCCGGCCCTGCAGGACATCCTCGATGCCTCGGACGGCATCATGGTGGCGCGCGGCGACCTGGCCGTGGAAGTCGGCAACGCCGCCGTGCCGGCGCTGCAGAAACGCATGATCCGGATGGCGCGGGAGTCGAACAAGCTGGTGATCACCGCCACCCAGATGATGGAGTCGATGATCCACGCCCCGGTGCCGACCCGTGCCGAAGTGTCGGACGTGGCCAACGCCGTGCTGGACGGCACCGACGCGGTGATGCTGTCGGCCGAATCGGCCGCCGGCAAGTACCCGGTGGTGACCATCGAGACCATGGCCACGATCTGCGTGGAGGCCGAGAAGTCGGAAACCGTCGAGCTCGACAAGGATTTCCTCGACCGCACCTTCACCCGCATCGACCAGTCGATCGCGATGGGCGCGCTGTTTACGGCCCATCACCTCGGTGCCAAGGCGGTCATCGCGCTGACCGAATCGGGCTCGACCGCGCTGTGGATGTCGCGTCACATCACGCACGTGCCGATCTTCGCGCTGACCCCGCGAGTGGGCAGCGAACGCGCCATGTCGCTGTTCCGCAACGTCACGCCGCTGCACGTCGACTTCAACAGCGACCGCGACTCGGCCATGCAGGCCGCCGTCGAGATCGTGATCCGCCAGGGTTACGTGGTGCGCGGCGACATGGTGGTGCTGACCGTCGGCGAGCCGATGGGGCAGGCCGGCGGCACCAATACGCTGAAGATCGTGCGGGTCGGCGAAAGCTTCTGATTCGTTCCGACCCTGTATTGACGCCCGGTCGATCGGGCGCAAAAAAAGCCGCGCGGCGGGCTCGATGCCCCCGAGCGGCTTTTTTTTGCATTTTTTCGTGGTACATGAAACGGAAGTCGTAACAAATTGCGGAATCCGCCCGGAAACGGAACTAAACGCAGGGCGCTTCGCGATAAAATGTCGCCCACTCGACGCTCGGCCGCAGGCGCCGCCCCGTGAATTTCACCCGTGGCAGGCAGCCACCGCCAATCAGGGCGCACCGGTTTTCATTCATGGAGTACCACAATGCCTCTCGTATCAATGCGTCAACTGCTGGACCACGCAGCGGAACATGGCTATGGCCTGCCGGCATTCAACGTGAACAACCTGGAGCAGGTGCAGGCGATCATGGCGGCGGCCGACGAGGTCAACGCGCCGGTGATCATGCAGGCCTCGGCCGGCGCCCGGAAGTACGCGGGCGAGGCCTTCCTGCGCCACCTGATCGAATCGGCGGTCGAGTCCTATCCGCACATCCCGGTGGTGATGCACCAGGATCACGGCCAGTCGCCGGCGGTGTGCCTGGCGGCGATCCGCAGCGGTTTCACCAGCGTGATGATGGACGGCTCGCTGCAGGCCGACGGCAAGACGGTCGCCTCCTACGAGTACAACGTCGAGGTGTCGCGCAAGGTCGTCGAGATGGCGCACTCGATCGGCGTGACGGTCGAGGCCGAACTGGGCGTGCTCGGTTCGCTGGAGACCATGAAGGGCGACAAGGAAGACGGCCACGGCGCCGAAGGCACCATGACGCGCGAGCAGTTGCTGACGAATCCGGAGCAGGCTGCGGACTTCGTCAAGCAGACCCAGTGCGACGCGCTGGCGATCGCGATCGGCACCTCGCACGGCGCCTACAAGTTCTCCAAGAAGCCCACCGGCGACATCCTGTCGATCGAGCGCATCAAGGAAATCCACGCACGCATCCCGAACACGCACCTGGTGATGCACGGCTCGTCCTCGGTGCCGCAGGAACTGCTGGCGGAAATCCGCGAATTCGGCGGCGACATGAAGGAAACCTACGGCGTGCCGGTCGAGGAAATCCAGGAAGGCATCAAGCACGGCGTGCGCAAGATCAACATCGATACCGACCTGCGTCTGGCGATCACCGGCGCGATCCGTCGTTACCTGTTCGAGAACCCGTCGAAGTTCGATCCGCGCGACTACCTGAAGCCCGCGCGCGAAGCCGCCAAGAAGATCTGTATCGCCCGCTACCAGGCCTTCGGCTGCGAAGGCCAGGCCGGCAAGATCAAGCCGGTTTCGTTCGACAGGATCGCCGAGCGCTACAAGGCCGGCGAACTCGCCCAGCTCGTGCGCTAACATATCGGCTTGCCGCCCGGTGGTTGCGGGCGGTGCCGGCCGGAAGTCCAGCCGCCGTTCCCGCCTGTCGACGGGGAACGGCGTTTCCCTTTTTGTGTGGCCCCATTTTCTGCGAAACGACGATGGCTACCCTCTACGAATCCACGCTCCGTTCGCTGCCGCTCCTCGGTCGCGGCAAGGTCCGCGACAACTACGCGGTCGGCACCGACAAGCTGCTGATCGTCACCACCGACCGTCTGTCGGCGTTCGACGTGATCATGGGCGAGCCGATTCCGAACAAGGGTCGCGTGCTGAACCAGATGGCCAATTTCTGGTTCGACAAGCTGTCGCACATCGTCCCGAACCACCTGACGGGCGACGCCCCGGAATCGGTGGTGGCGGCCGACGAGGTCGAGCAGGTGGCCGGCCGCAGCGTGGTGGTCAAGCGCCTGGAGCCGATCCTGGGCGAGGCGGTGGTGCGCGGCTACCTGGCCGGCAGCGGCTGGAAGGACTACCAGGCGAGCGGCGCGGTGTGCGGCGTCGAGCTGCCGGCCGGCCTGCAGAACGCGCAGAAGCTGCCCGAGCCGATCTTCACGCCGGCTGCCAAGGCCGAGATGGGCCACCACGACGAGAACATCAGCTACGAGGAATGCGAGCGCCGCATCGGCGCGGAGCTGAGCGCCACCATCCGCGACATCTCGATTCGCCTCTACAAGGAAGCGGCCGACTACGCCGCCACGCGCGGCATCATCATCGCCGACACCAAGTTCGAGTTCGGCCTCGACGAGCACGGCAAGCTGTACCTGATGGACGAGGCGCTGACCGCCGATTCCTCGCGCTTCTGGCCGGCCGACGAGTACCAGGTCGGCACCAACCCGCCGTCCTTCGACAAGCAGTTCGTGCGCGACTGGCTCGAGACGCAGGACTGGAAGAAGGAACCGCCGGCGCCGAAGCTGCCCGACGACGTGGTCGCCCGCACCAGCGCCAAGTACCAGGAAGCGCTCGAGCGCATCACCGGCCAGACGCTGGCCTGAGCGTGCCGCGAACGCCGTTCGTCGATAACGAAGGAAACGTCCCACGATGAGTGAAGTCCAGACCGCCCACACGCACAGCGCGCCGCTGATCGGCGTGCTGATGGGTTCCAGTTCCGATTGGGACGTGATGAAGCATGCCGTCGCGATCCTGCAGGAATTCGACGTGCCCTACGAGGCCAAGGTCGTGTCCGCGCACCGCATGCCCGACGAGATGTTCGATTACGCGGCGAAGGCGCGCGAGCGCGGCCTGCGCGCGATTATCGCCGGCGCCGGCGGCGCCGCCCACCTGCCGGGCATGCTGGCCGCCAAGACCACCGTGCCGGTGCTGGGCGTGCCGGTCGCCAGCAAGTACCTGAAGGGCGTCGATTCGCTGCACTCGATCGTGCAGATGCCCAAGGGCGTGCCGGTGGCGACCTTCGCGATCGGCGAGGCCGGCGCGGCCAACGCCGGCCTGTTCGCGGTCTCGCTGCTGGCCGGCACCTCGACCGACTACGCGAACCGGCTCGCCGCGTTCCGCGTGCGCCAGAACGAAGCCGCGCACGCCATGGTGCTGCCGCCGCTGTAAGCGGCGCGGCCCCGAAGTTTTCCGGCATCACTCGGCGGCGGGCAGCGAACCCCACGATGCCCGCCGCGACCGATCACTGACATGACTGCACACCCTACTCCGGTTTCACCGATCCTGCCGGGCGCCTGGCTCGGCATGGTCGGCGGCGGCCAGCTCGGCCGCATGTTCTGCTTCGCGGCCCAATCGATGGGCTATCGCGTCGCGGTGCTCGACCCCGACGCGAGCAGCCCCGCCGGCGCGGTGGCCGACCGCCATCTGCGGGCCGCCTATGACGACGAGGCGGCGCTGACCGAACTCGCCGAACTCTGCGAGGTGGTATCGACCGAATTCGAGAACGTGCCCGCCGCCAGCCTCGATTTCCTGGCCCGCAGCACCTTCGTCGCACCGGCCGGCCGTTGCGTGGCGATCGCGCAGGACCGGATCGCGGAGAAGCGCTTCATCGCCGCCTCGGGCGTGCCCGTGGCACTCCATGTGGTGATCGAATCGACCGAGGCGCTCGCCGCGCTGGCCGATGCCGAGCTGGACGCGGTGCTGCCCGGCATCCTCAAGACGGCCCGCATGGGCTACGACGGCAAGGGCCAAGTGCGTGTGGCGACTGCCGCCGAGGCGCGCGCCGCGTTTGCTTCCCTGCGCGACGTGCCCTGCGTGCTGGAAAAGCGCCTGCCGCTCAAGTACGAGGTGTCGGCGCTGATCGCGCGCGGTGCCGACGGCCGCTCGGCCGTGTTCCCGCTCGCGCAGAACACCCATCATCACGGCATCCTGTCGCTGACCGTGGTGCCGGCGCCGGCCGCCGATGCCGCGCTGGCGGCCGCGGCCCGGCAGGCGGCGGTGCGCATCGCCGATTCGCTCGATTACGTGGGCGTGCTGTGCGTCGAGTTCTTCATCCTCGAGGACGGCTCGATGGTCGCCAACGAGATGGCGCCGCGCCCGCACAACTCGGGCCATTACACCGTCGATGCCTGCTCGGCCAGCCAGTTCGAGCAGCAGGTGCGTGCCATGGCGCGACTGCCGCTGGGCAACCCGCGCCAGCATTCGCCGGCCGCCATGCTCAACGTGCTCGGCGACATCTGGTTTGCCGACGCCGAGGGCAAGAGCGAGCCGATCACGCCGCCCTGGAACCAGGTGGCAGCCATGCCGGCCGCCCATCTGCACCTGTACGGCAAGGAAGAAGCGCGCGTCGGCCGCAAGATGGGGCACGTGAACTTCACGGCCGCCACGCTCGACGAGGCGCTCGAGGCCGCGCAAGCCTGCGCGAGCCTGCTGCGCATCCCGCTCGACTGAGGAGCCCGCCACCATGAGCCCGGACGTCCGTTCGACCGCCGCCTGGCCGATGCCGCCCGACGCCGCGATCGAGGAAGCCGCCGCCAAGCTCGCGGCCGGCCAGCTGGTCGCGTTCCCGACCGAAACCGTCTACGGACTCGGCGCCGATGCCGAGAGCCCCGAGGCGGTGGCGCGAATCTACGCGGCCAAGGGCCGGCCGTCGAACCATCCGGTGATCGTCCATCTGCCGCCGGGCGGCGACCCGGGCTACTGGGTCGAAGCGCTGCCGGCGGACGCGCGCAAGCTGATCGACGCGTTCTGGCCGGGGCCGCTCACGCTGATCCTCAAGCGTGCCGCGCATATTCCCGATGCGGTCAGCGGCGGCCAAGACTCGGTCGCGCTGCGCTGTCCCTCGCACCCGGTCGCGCAGCGGCTGCTGGCCGTGTTCAGCGTGCTGCGCTGCGGCCACGGCGGGGTGGCCGGTCCTTCGGCGAATCGCTTCGGCCATGTCAGCCCGACCACCGCGCAGCATGTGCGCGAGGAGTTCGGCGACAGCGTCCACGTGCTCGACGGCGGCGCGGCCGAGGTCGGCATCGAGTCGACCATCCTCGACCTGTCGAGCGGTTTTCCGGCGCTGCTGCGGCCCGGGCACGTCACGCCGCAGCAGATCGCCGCAGTGCTCGGCAGCGTGCCGCGCCTGCCCGACGGCAGCGATGCCACGGCGCCGCGCGCTTCCGGCACGCTGAAGGCGCACTACGCGCCGCGCACGCCGCTGGCGCTGCTGCCGTTCGATCGCCTGGAGCTGCTGCTCGACGCGGCCGCCGAGGCCGGCGAGCCGGTCGCGCTGGTCGCGCGCGCGTCAACGGCGCGCGATTGGGCCACCGCGATCGGCGTGCATTTTGTCGCCGCGCCCGAGGATCCGCAGGCTTATGCACGCGAGCTGTACAGCTTGTTGCGCGCGCTCGATCGCGCCCAGGTCACGCGCATCCTGATCGAGCAGTTGCCGGACACGGCCGAATGGATCGCCGTCGACGATCGGCTCGGACGCGCCGCCGCCGCTTTCGAGCAGGGTACCGACGAGGCGCACTGAGTTTTCCCGGGGCGCGTTCGCGCCTCGCTGCTGCCGTCGTGCGCGGGTGTCGCCCGCCTCAGGCAAGCCTGCCGGCCCTTGTCGGCATCGTTCGGATACGGTCGCCTCGGGCGGCCGCGCCGATTCCTTCCCGCCCGTTCCCTTGATCTCACGCCGTCTGCGTGGGTGCCTGCCTTCGGGCGGACGCACCTCGATTTCGCGCTTGGCACACCGGAACGATCATTCCGGCTTTTGATGCATGAACTCCCGGATCGATCCTTTCCCACCTTTTCGAAAGGAGTCGTCATCTCCATCCGTCCCGATTTCGGCGCCGTCCGGCCGACCTCGCCATTGCCGGCGCCACCGGGCGCGTCGGCGCCGAGCTCACGCGCCTGCTGGCGAAGGATCCGGTTGAGGTGCTGGGGCCCTGACGCGCCGTCCCGAGACCGCCGTGCTGCCCGCCGGCGTGCGTGCCGTGGGCGTCGACTTCGAGCGGCCGGCGAGCCTGTCGGCGCCGCTGCAGGGCGTCGAGCGCCTGTTCCTCACGCAGGGCAGTTCGCCGCGCGCCAGGTCGCCAACGAGATCGCGCGGATCGATGCCGCAGTGGCGGCCGGCGTGCGCCATGTGGTGAAGCTCTCGGCGATGGGGCCGGCACGCGCCTGTATCCGATGGCCTGGCACATGCCGATCGAGACGCACCTGGCGCGCCAGCCGATCGCCTCGACGGTGTTGCGGCCGTCCGCCTTCACCTCCCTGCTGCTGCGCGCGGGCCCGTTGGTGGCGGCGGGCGAGTGGGGCGGGGCGGTGGGCGGCGGACGCACCAATTTCATCGATACCCGCGACGTGGCCGCAGCCGCGCGCGCGGCGCTGTTCGAGGAAGTCGATGGCGAATCGCAGCTCGCCTACCATCTGACCGGACCGCGCGCCTGGACTGTCGACGAGATCGCGCAGGAACTCTCCGGCCTGCTCGATCGCCGGGTCGTCTACGCGCAGCGCTCGCTGGCCGAACAGCACGCGCTGCTGCTGGCCGGCGGCCTGCCGCCCTTCGTCGCCGACCTGCTGGTCGGGCTCGACCGCCTGATGCGCGCATCGGGCATCGGCGAGACCACGCGGACGGTGGAAGCGTTGACGGGCCGTCCGCCACGTTCGCTGACGGACTGGCTGCGCGAGAACCTCGATCGCTTCCGCCTGCCGGCGGCCTGATTCCCGCGCATCAATGAAAACGCCCGGCGCATCGCGCGCCGGGCGTTCTGTTTCCGTTGTCGGCCGCCCGCCTGCGTCGAGCGGGCGGCCGAGGCAGGCGGGACTTACTTGGTGACGCCGGCCGCCGCGATCTGCTGCTCGACGAACTGCGCGACCAGCGCATGCAGGTGGGTGGTCGGGTGCGCCGTGTCGGCGAACATGTAGGTCTGGTCGGCGTTGGCCACCGTGTAGGTCTGCGGCGAGCAGAACAGCGAGGAGGCGAAGCCGCTCGGAGAGGCCACGCCGGCCTTCGCGGCCGCCGCCGCCATGGCGGTCAGGTTGCAGGCCGTGCCGGTATTGCCGACCGTGAAGCCGTTGGCCTGGAAGTTCGCGCCGATGCCGTCCTGCCAGGTGAACACGTCCATCACCTTGACCTTGCTGGTATCGACCTGCAGTGCCGCGAGCGTGGCGTTCAGCGTCTGGTTGAACAGGCCCGAGAGCTGCGTGAGCGCGGCCTGGCTGGCGGCGCCGCGGGCCACCGCCAGCGGCGTGGTGCCGATGTCGGGCATGTTGGCGACGAACACGTGGCTGGCGCCCGAATTGGCGATCTGCGCGATGATCTTGCCGAACTGCTGAGCCGCCAGGCCGACCGCCTGCGCGGCCGCGAGCTGGGCGGCCTGGGTATTGCCGGCCGCAGCCGCCACTCGCGCCTGGAACAGGATGTCGTTGGCGCCGCCGTTGACCAGCACGATCTGGTTGGCATTGAAGCTGCCGTGCGCCTGCAGGTACTGCTGCACCTGGGTGGCGATCGGCGTGGTGGTGGCCTGCGCGAAATCGGAATTCGGCACCGAGGCGTTGGCGTGGCCGAAGCCCGGCTGCAGCGTCACGCGCGAGCCGCCCTGGGCGTAGCCGAGGCCGCCGGTGGCCTGCAGCGGAACCCCGAAGCCGCCTTCGTAGGCGGGCTTGAGCGTGTCGCCGAAGAATTCGGCCACTTTCTGGGTCCAGACCTCGCCCGGATTGGTGGTGAAGCGCCCGCCGCCGAAGCCGAGCAGGATCTGCGGCGAGTAGGTGCCAGCGTCGGACAGGCTGTCGCCGAACGAGACGATCTGCTTCTGCACGCCGGCCGGCGGGGCAGCGGGCGCGGCGTTGTCGTCACCGCCGCCGCAGGCGGCGAGCAGCGCGAACGTCGCGCTTGCGATCGCGAGCTGCGCGCTGCGCTTCAGGCGGCTCGGCAGGCGGGGCGTGGCGGTGTGGTTCGGCTTCATGCATGCATCTCCTCGTAGATATGGCCAGTTTGTTTATGCGTCGTCGGACGCGTGGTGCCCGATGTCCGGCGGCACGGCGGCAGGTCGCCCCGTATCGTCCGGCCTCCTTCGGGCTGCGGCCGTCGCGGATCGCAACGTGCCGGTAACCTGCGCATGATAAGCGCTCGCCCACTCGGGCGGCCCGAAAATCGCGCGCCACTTGTTGCGCGGGCCGTCGACGCGGATCGCGTCGGCCGCCATCGAGCGCCATTCGTGGAAAGTCGCGACCAGCGGGTTGTTCGAATTCAGCGGCTCGACGATGCCGCAGACGGGCGGATCGCGCGGATCCTCCTCGACGTAGCTGCCGAACAGGCGATCCCAGATCACCAGCACGCCCGCATAGTTGCGGTCGATGTAGCGCGGGTTGCGCGCGTAGTGCGAGCGATGGATTAAGGGCGTGTTGAGGAAGGTCTCCATCCAGCCGAGCTTGGGGATCGCCTGGGTGTGGACGAAGAACTGGAAGGCCAGGTTGATCAGCACGATGCCGACGATCTGCTGCGGTGGAAAGCCCAGGAAGGCCAGCGGCAACCAGAACAGCCACATGCCCGCGATCGGGTACATCAGACTCTGGCGGAAGGCGGTCGAGAAGTTCAGGCGCTCGGACGAGTGGTGCACCACGTGCGCGGCCCACAGCCAGCGCACCCGATGGCTGGCGCGATGGAACACGTAGTAGAGCAAGTCCTGCGCGACGAACAGGACCACGAAGGACAGCCAGCCGGCCTGCCAGTCCAGCAGCCGGTAGTGCGCGTAACAGGATGCGTAGATCGGGATCACCAGCAGCCAGGCGAGCTTGTCGGCACCCTGGTGCATCAGCGCGAGCGCGGCATTGCAGAGCGTGTCGCGCCAGGCGTAGATGTGATCGTTCGGTCGCGTGCGGGCCAGGTGCCACGCCTCCCAACCGATGCAGAGTAGGAACACGGGCGCCAGCGCGAGCAGCAGCAATGCGACATTGAATTGCATGGGCATCTCCCCTTTTTCGAGTCTGGTCGGCCATCGCCCCGGCTCGTCACGGTCCGGCCGGGTAGGATGGAGAGGAAAAGAGTACGCAATCGCCGCGCCCGGCGCGACAAGTTCCGTAGAGGGAGTGTTCGGGGGAGGGTTTGCCCGCAAGCCCCGCCGGGCACGGCTTGCGGGCTTGCCGGTTGGCTCGGAGGCACGCCGGGCGGGGGCTGCGGACGGTGGCCCCGGACCCGCACTCGCCGCAGCTTGCCGCGCGGCTGTCGACAGGCCGGTTTGCCCCGGGCCCGCGTAGACCCATTCGAGCAGCACGTCGTGCGCCGCGCGCGCCGCGCTCGAGTGCGGATCGTTGATGAAGCTGACCACCACGTAGCTGTTGCCGTCGGCCGAGGCCACATAGCCGGCGATCGCGCGCACGTCGTGCAGCGTGCCGGTCTTGATGTGGGCATTGCCCAGCACGGGCTGGTTGGTCAGGCGCCGCGCCATGGTGCCTTCCACGCCGACGATCGGCAGCGATTCGACGAAGGGCTGGGCCACCGGGCTCGCGTTGGCGGCCTGCAGCAGCGCGGCGAGCGTGCGTGCGCTGACGTGCTCGTCGCGCGACAGGCCCGAGCCGTTGTCGAGCTGCAGCTCGGGCGCGGCAATGCCGCTCTTGGCGAGGAAGGCGTGGATGATCTGCGACGACTGCTCGGGCGTGGCCGGCGGCTTGCCGACGATCGCGCCGAGCGACAGGAACAGGTTGCGCGCCATCACGTTGTTGCTGTTCTTGTTGATGTCGTAGACGATGCTCGACAGCACCGGGCCGTGATAGACCGCGACCGGGCGCGCGGTGGTCGGCACCTTGCCCTCGACGATCGGGCCCGCGAAGCGGCCGCCCGTCGAGCGCCACAGCGCGAGGAAGCCCTGCGAGAAGAACTGCGAACGATCGAGCACCGCGATATTGCTGGTGATCGGCCCGCATTGCGGCGGGAAGCGGCCCACGAAACTGGCCGTCAGCGCGCCGCTGGCGTCGCTCACCTCGTTGTCGATGCTCAGGTTGGCCAGCGGCGGCAGCACGTCGATCGCGACATTGCCGCTGTCGGTGGGCGTGACGGTGAAGGACAGCGCCTTGAAGGCCTAGAGCAGCGGGTCCGGGCCGACGTTGTAGGGTGCCTGGGTCTCGTCGTCGAAGGCGGGCAGGTCGCGCGTGGCGCTGACGAAGAAGCTCTTGTCGAGCACCAGCGAGCCGTCCACGTTGACGATGCCGGCGCGCCGGATCCGGTCGACCAGGTCGATCAGTTCCTCGGGCACCAGCTTCGGGTCGCCCGTGCCCTTGATGTAGAGGTTGCCGTGCAGCGTGCCCGACGGATCGAGCGTGCCGTCGGCATAGGCGCTGGTGCGATAGCGATAGTCGGCGCCGAGCAGCGACAGGCCCGAGTAGGTGGTGACCAGCTTCATGGTCGAGGCCGGCAGCATCGGCCGCTCGGCGTTCCAGGCCACCACCGGCGCGCGCGCCGATCTTCTCGACCACCACGCTGATGCTGGAGGCCGGCACGTGGGCACGTTGCAGGCCGGCCAGCACCGAGGCCGGCAGGATGCCGCGCGTGGCCGCCACTGTGGCGGCCGGCGCGCGGTTTCTTGCGCGCCTCGGCCGATGTGGCGAGCGCCAGCGCCGCGCAGGCGGCGAGGATGAGGGCCGCCGCGTGCGGCGCGGGCGGAACGGGGAAGGAAATCGGTCGAGCGGATCGTGTGGGTCATCGACGTGCAGATAGTGCGGAGCCGGCTCGGTGGCGCCGGAGTGTGCACATTGTAGAGACAAGCATCGTCGCCGGGATGACGAAATGCGTTGCGGCTGGGGCTACAATGGCTGGCATCGAATTTCCTGCATCCAGGGTTGGCACGATGCGTATCCTGCTGGTCGAAGACGACAAGATGATTGCCGAGGGCGTGCGCAAGGCGCTCAAGGCCGATGGTTTCGCGGTGGACTGGGTCCAGGACGGCGAGGCCGCGCTGACCGCCATCGGCGGCGGAACCTATGACCTGATGCTGCTCGACCTGGGCCTGCCCAAGCGCGACGGCGTCGAAGTGCTGCGTACGCTGCGCGCGCGCGGCCGCGCGCTGCCGGTGCTGATCATCACCGCGCGCGACGCGGTCTCGGACCGCGTCAAGGGGCTCGACGCCGGCGCCGACGACTACCTCGTCAAACCCTTCGACCTCGACGAACTGGGCGCGCGCATGCGCGCGCTGATCCGCCGGCAGTCGGGGCGCAGCGAATCGGTGATCCGCCACGGCGCGCTCACGCTCGATCCGGCCTCGCACCAGGTCACGCTCGACGGCGCGGCGGTGGCTCTCTCGGCACGCGAGTTCGCCCTGCTCGAGGCGCTGCTGGCGCGGCCCGGCGCGGTGCTCTCGAAGAGCCAGCTGGAGGAGAAGATGTACGGCTGGGGCGAGGAGATCGGCAGCAACACCATCGAGGTCTACATCCACGCGCTGCGCAAGAAGCTCGGTTCGGACCTGATCCGCAACGTGCGCGGCCTGGGCTACATGGTCGTCAAGGAATCGTAGCGCGTGAGGTCGATTCGCCATCAATTGCTGATCTGGCTGCTCGCGATCGTGATCGCGGGCGTGGGCGCTGCGGGCTGGCTGATCTATCGCCAGGCGCTGGCCGAGGCCAATGAACTGTTCGACTACCAGCTCCAGGCGATCGCTGCGGCGCTGCCCTCGGAGCCCTTCTCGCAGGTGTTCGGCTCGCGCACCAATGGCGACGAGGGCATCGTGATCCAGATCTGGAACCGCAACGGCGGCCTGATGTACTTCTCGCATCCGCGCGCGCCGATCGCGCCGCGCGCCGAACTCGGCTTCTCCACCGAACGCACCGATCGCGGCGAATGGCGCGTGTATGGCGCGATCGTCGGCGACAACGTGGTCCAGCTCGCGCAGCCGCTGTCGGTGCGCAACCGGCTCGCCGCCAGCGTCGCGCTGCGCACCGTGTGGCCACTGATCGTGCTGCTGCCGTTTCTCGGCGCGGCGGTCTGGATGATCGTCGGGCGCGGCATGCGGCCCTTGCGGCGCGTCACGCGCGCGGTCGAATCGCGCCGGCCCGAGGCGCTCGATCCACTGCCCGACAACCGCCTGCCGCAGGAGGTGCAGCCGCTCTTGCATGCGCTCAACGGGCTGCTGGCAAGGCTCTCGGCGGCGCTCGACACGCAGAAGGCCTTCGTCGCCGATGCCGCGCACGAGTTGCGCACGCCGCTGGCTGCGGTGCAGATCCAGGCGCAGCTGGTGGCGCGCGCGCAGGACGACGAGACCCGCCGCGAGGCGCTGGCCGATTTGCAGAGCGGCGTCACGCGCGCCACCCGGCTGGCCGAGCAGTTGCTCGCGCTGGCGCGCTCCGAGCCCGACGGCGCCACGATGCGCGAGCCGGTCGCGCTGGCCGACGTGCTCGCGCATTGCGTGAGCGCACAGGCGGTGGTCGCGCAGAAACGCAACATCGACCTCGGCATCGAGGAGGCCCAGCCGGTCATCGTCGATGCCGATATCGGCGCGCTGCGCGTGATGCTCAACAACGTGCTCGACAACGCCGTGAAGTACACCCCGGAGCACGGCCGCATCGACGTTTCGCTGAGCTTCGCCGAAGGCCGCGCGCTGGTGCGGGTGGCCGACAGCGGCCCCGGCATCCCGCCCGAGGAGCGCGAGCGTGTGTTCGACCGCTTCTATCGCGATTCCTCGGCGCGCGTGCGCACCGACGTGTCCGGCAGCGGTCTGGGCCTGGCGATCGTCAAGCGCGTGGCTGCCCAACAGCGCGCCACCGTCACGCTCGGCGAGTCGCCGGCGGGGGGCTTGCTGATGGAGATCGCATTCCCCGGCGCCCGTAGCGCCTGAAAGCCATTTGAAGGCCGCGTGGCGCGGGTTTGCGAGACGCCCCCGATTCTGTTAAGCCTCCTTTAAGACAGTGCCTTTACGCTGCGAACCAACAACGAGGAGGTAGAACGATGGACACCCGTTTCCTGGCGCGCAGCGCCGTCGTCGTGGCCGTCGCGGCCGCTTTGTCCGCCGGTTATGTGGTCGGCACGCGTCATGCCGAACCGCCGCAGATCATCTCGCCGGCGCAGGCCGCCGCGCTGATGCCGGCCGAGGCTGCCGCGAAGACGGGGATTCCCGATTTCTCGGGCCTGGTCGAAACCTATGGCCCGGCGGTGGTCAACATCAGCGCCAAGCATGTGGTGAAGACCTCGGCACGCCGCGGCGGCGGCGCGCAGCAGCTGCCGATCGATCCGAGCGATCCGTTCTACCAGTTCTTCAAGCACTTCTACGGCCAGGTGCCGGGCATGGGCGGTGGCGGCGGCCAGGCCGACGACGCGCCGAGCACCAGCCTGGGTTCGGGCTTCATCGTCAGCCCCGACGGCTACATCCTGACCAATGCGCACGTGATCGACGGCGCGAGCGTGGTCACCGTGAAGCTGACCGACAAGCGCGAGTACCGCGCCAAGGTGATCGGCGCCGACAAGCAGTCCGACGTGGCGGTGCTCAAGATCGACGCCAGCGGCCTGCCGACCGTCAAGATCGGCGATCCGCAGCAGAGCAAGGTCGGCCAGTGGGTGGTGGCGATCGGCTCGCCCTACGGTTTCGACAACACCGTGACCTCGGGCATCATTAGCGCGAAGTCGCGCACGCTGCCCGACGAGAACTACACGCCGTTCATCCAGACCGACGTGCCGGTCAACCCCGGCAATTCCGGCGGCCCGCTGTTCAACCTGCAGGGCGAGGTGATCGGCATCAACTCGATGATCTACTCGCAGACGGGCGGCTTCCAGGGCCTGTCCTTCGCGATCCCGATCAACGAGGCGATCAAGGTCAAGGACGAGCTGGTGAAGACCGGCCACGTGAGCCGCGGCCGACTCGGCGTGGCGGTGCAGGGCCTCGACCAGACGCTGGCGAGTTCGTTCGGACTGCAGAAACCCGACGGCGCGCTGGTCAGCTCGGTCGATCAGAAAGGCCCGGCCGCCAAGGCCGGCCTGCAGCCGGGCGACGTGATCCTGGCGGTGAACGGCACGCCGGTGCAGGATTCGGCCATGCTGCCGGGCCAGATCGCCAACCTCAAGCCGGGCACCAAGGCCGATCTGCAGATCTGGCGTGACAAGGCGCGCAAGGATGTGACGGTGACCCTCACCTCGCTGGCGGATAGCCAGCAGAGCGCCGGCAACGACGAGCCGGCCGAGCAGGGCCGCCTGGGCGTCGCGGTGCGTCAGCTGAGCCCGCAGGAGCGTGCCGGCAGCTCGCTCACGCACGGGCTGGTGGTGCAGCAGGCCACCGGGCCGGCCGCCAATGCCGGCATCCAGCCCGGCGACGTGATCCTGGCGGTGAACGGCCGTCCGGTCACCAGCCCCGAACAGCTGCGCGATGCGGTCAAGAACGCCGGCAACAGCCTGGCGCTGCTGATCCAGCGCGACGACGCGCAGATCTTCGTGCCGGTCGACCTGAGCTGAACAATCCGGCCGGCCGGGATCGCATCTTGCGAAGCTTCGCGGGTAGGATCCCCGGCCGGGCGGCAAGCCTGGTTTCGCGGCGACTGTATCGGATCCGGTTACATAGACACGGTTTTGCGATCAGGCGACGCGCGGCAAGAGCGCTGCCTGACGGGCTTCGAGGGGTGACTTGAAGCCCAGTTTTTCGAGACGCCATTCGCGATTG
>JAYFRU010000006.1:0-23909 GCA_040946965.1 Burkholderia sp.
GCCGTTGTCCCGTGAGGGTCCACCTTCCTTCTTTGCTCCCACCATTCACGGGTGGGAGGCGTTCATATCATTTCTCCCTTGAGCAATAGATGCATCCCGTCCTCGTCGAGCACCGGGATACCGAGTTCCTCGGCCTTGGCGAGCTTGCTGCCCGCCTCGGCACCAGCGACCACGTAATCGGTCTTCTTGGACACCGAGCCCGTCACCTTGGTGCCAGCCGCCTCGAGCAACGCCTTCGCCTCGTCGCGGCCGAGCGTCGGCAGCGTGCCGGTCAGCACCACGGTCTTGCCGGCCAGCACGCCCTGCGGCTCGCGCGGCACAGGCGGCGCGGGCGGCCCTTCCGGCCACTCGACCTTCTCGCGCAGCTGCGCGATCACGGTGCGATTGTGCTCCTCGGCGAAGAACTGGTGCAGCGACTCGGCCACCACCGGCCCGACATCGTTGACTTCGAGCAACTGCTCGGGCGTGGCGTCCATGATCGGCTGCAGCGAGCCGAAGTGCTTGGCCAGGTCCCTGGCCGTCGACTCGCCGACATGGCGGATGCCGAGCGCGTAGATGAAGCGGCCCAGCGTGGTGTGGCGCGCCTGCTCGAGCGAGTCCAGCAGGTTCTGCGCGGACTTGTCGGCGAAGCGGTCGAGCGCCGCCAGCGTCGCGAAACCGAGGTGGAACAGGTCGGCCGGCGTGCGCACCAGGTTCTGCTCGACCAATTGGTCGATGATCTTCTCGCCCAGACCGTCGATGTCGAGCGCGCGGCGCTGCGCGAAGTGCCAGAGCGCCTGCTTGCGCTGCGCGGGACAGAACAGCCCGCCCGTGCAGCGCGCGATCGCCTCCTCGGGCAGCCGCTCGATGCGCGAGCCGCAGACCGGGCATTCGGTCGGCATCACGAATTCGGCCGCATCGGCCGGGCGCCGGTCGAGCAGCGCCGAGACCACCTCGGGGATCACGTCGCCGGCGCGTCGCACGATCACCGTGTCGCCGATCCGGATATCCTTGCGGCGCACCTCGTCCTCGTTGTGCAGGGTCGCGTTGGTGACGGTCGCGCCGCCCACGAACACCGGCTCGAGCCGCGCCACCGGCGTGATCGCACCGGTGCGGCCGACCTGCACCTCGATCGCCAGCAGCCGGGTGAGCGCCTCCTGGGACGGGAACTTGTGGGCCAGCGCGAAGCGCGGCGCGCGCGAGACGAAGCCGAGCCGCTCCTGTTCGTCGCGCCGGTTGACCTTGTAGACCACGCCGTCAATGTCGTAAGGCAGCGCGTCGCGCTGTTCGCCGATCTTGTGGAAGAAGGCCAGCAGCCCCTCGGCGCCCTTCACCACCGCGCGCTCGCGATTGACGGGCAGCCCGAAGAAGCCGGCATACCAGTCGAGCAGGCCGCTGTGCGTGTCGGGCATGGTCGCGCCCTCGAGCACGCCGATCCCGTAGGCGAAGAAGGACAGCGGCCGCTGCGCGGCGATCTTCGAGTCGAGCTGGCGCAGGCTGCCGGCTGCCGCATTGCGCGGGTTGGCGAACTCGCGCTGCTCGGCCTCGCGCTGGCGCTGGTTCAGGCGCGCGAAATCGCGCTTGTACATCAGCACCTCGCCGCGCACGTCGAGCAGGGCCGGCGGATTCCCGCCCTTCAGCGTCAGCGGGATCGAGCGGATGGTGCGGACGTTCTCGGTGACGTCCTCGCCGGTGGTGCCGTCGCCGCGCGTGGAGGCCTGCACGAAGCGGCCGTGTTCGTAGCGCAGCGAGATCGCCAGGCCGTCGAACTTCAGCTCGCAGGCGTATTCGACCGGATCGGTGGCGGTGCCGGCCAAGTCGGCCGGCGCCTTGTCGAGCGCATCGGCGACGCGCTTGTCGAAGGCGGCGATGTCCTCGTCGGAGAAACCGTTGTTCAGCGACAGCATCGGCGCATCGTGCAGCACCGGCGTGAAGCCGGTGGCGGCCTCGCCGCCGACGCGCTGGGTCGGCGAATCGGGTGTGATCAGGTCGGGATGGTCGGCCTCGATCTGCTGCAGCTCGCGGAACAGTCGATCGTATTCGGCGTCGGGCAGGTCGGGCTGGTCGAGCACGTAATAGGCGTGATTCGCGCGCTCGAGTTCATTGCGCAGCCAGGCCGCCCGTTCGGACGGCTGGCTGGCTGGCGGTTCAACTGGAGATCGGGACATGCTGGCGGCACTTGCTCTGGTGACAATCAAGGAAGGATTATCTCAGGCGGCGCGCGCTTGCGCACCTTCCCGCACGGCCCGGATTGCCATCGGCCGGGACGGGACGAGCCGCGCCCCGGGGCCGGCTCCGGCTTACTGGCTGAACAGGCGCCGCGTGACCGGCGAACCGGCCGGGATGCCGGCTTCCTCGAGCTTCGCGTAGAGCTTCATCAACTGCTGCTCGATCGCCACCAGGGTGGATTCGGGCAGCGGGCGGCGCGAATCGTCGACCACCCGTGCGCCGATCCGGTCCGACAGCGACTTCGCGTAGTCGCACATCAGCTTGAAGGGCAAGATGTCCTCGTCGGCCACCGGCACGTCCAGCACCAGGGTGATCATGTTCCCGCCCTTGTAGGTCAGGTCGTCGCGCAGGAAGTTGGTGTCGCCGAACTGCAGCATGAACACCGGGTTCTGCCTCGCGTCGAGCTTGACGAAGCGCGTGCCGTCGCGCGACAGCAGCAGGCCGTCCTGCGAGGCCACCGCCTGCACGTAGTTGGCCGACCAGGGCGCGCCGTCCGACATCACATTGATCGACAGCTGCGCGTCGCATTGCGCGGCGAAACCGTCGAGCTCGCGCGCCATCGAGACCGTCTCCAGCATGTCAGGGAATTCGGGCGCGCCGTCGATCGCATCGGCGAACTGGCCGACGCCCGAGACAAATTCGGAAAATTCGAGTTCGTTGAGCGGGCCGTTGCGGTTCGCCAGCTGCGCGGCCGCGCGCAGTTCCTCGTAGCGCACGCCGGTCTGCAGCAGCTCCCAGTTGCCGTCGCCCTCGGGCTTGCCCTCGATGTGGACCGGCTTGCTGCCGGCACGGCGCAGGCGCTGCGCGGCCGGCAGGATCCGCTCGCCGGGCAGCGGCGCGCCGAGCCGGATCGGCACGATGCAGTCGATGCGGCGATCGACGATGGTGGGCGGTGCCGAGGAGATCGTGGTGGCGGCCGGCAAGACCGGCTCGCCGTCGTCGATCGGCGCTACCGAGGCTGGCTGCGTCGCCGCGCCGGCTTCGGCGGCCGGCGCCTGGCCGGCCTCGTGAGGAGCGCCCTCGCCTGCCGCGCCGGCGGTGAGCGTTTCATCGGCCTGCAGGTCGGCCGGCGTATCGGCCGGCGCCGGCGCGTCCGGCGCGCCGCCGAAGGTCGGCTCGACGCGCGCCTCGTGATCGGCCGACGCGGCCGGAGCCGCCACCGTGGGCTCGCGCCGCGAGCTTGCCGGCGCCGGCGAGGGCTGCCGCACCGGCTCGATGAAGGGCGCATCCTCGTCGCGCTCCTGGCGCGCCAGCGTATCGGCGGCCTCGGGCGGCATCGGCCGCAGCATCCGGCGGCGCACCTTGGCGCCCTGCCAGGCGTTGTAGACCACGATGCCGCCAATCACCACCACGCCTACGCCGATCAACCCGAGTGTCAACTCGTCCATGCATGCTCCATCAGGAATTCTTTTTCCGGCGCGCCGCTTCGAGGCAGCGCGCGCATTCAGCCAATATTCTGGGCAAAACCAGCAGCCGATTCCATGTCGACCGCCACGATCCGCGACACACCCTGTTCCTGCATGGTCACGCCGATCAGCTGCTGCGCCATTTCCATCGCGATCTTGTTGTGCGAGATGAACAGGAACTGCGTCTTGCTCGACATGGCGCGCACCAGGTTCGCGAAACGTTCGGTATTGGCGTCGTCGAGCGGCGCGTCCACCTCGTCGAGCAGGCAGAACGGCGCGGGATTGAGCTGGAACATCGCGAACACCAGAGCGGTGGCGGTCAGCGCCTTCTCGCCGCCCGACAGCAGGTGGATGGTCGCGTTCTTCTTGCCCGGCGGTTGCGCCATCACCTGCACGCCGGCGTCGAGAATCTCGTCGCCGGTCATGATCAGCTTGGCCTGGCCGCCGCCGAACAGCTTCGGGAACAGGTCGCTGAAGTGATGGTTGACCTGGTCGAAGGTGCCCTGCAACAAGGTGCGGGTTTCCTGGTCGATCTTGTGGATCGCGTCCTCGAGCGTGGTGATCGCGGTCAGCAGGTCGGCCGACTGCGCGTCGAGGAAGATCTTGCGCTCGCTGGCGGCCGCCAGCTCATCGAGCGCGGCCATGTTGACCGGACCGAGCGCGGCGATCGCGTTGTTGATGCGCGTGACCTCGCCCTGCAGGTAGGCGGGCCGCAGCTCCGGCGTCAGCTTGGGCAGCAGGGCCGCCTCGACGACGCCGGCGGCCACCAGCTGCTCGCTGAACTGCTCGGCCGACAGGCGCGCGGCCTGTTCCTTCAGCTGCAGCTCGGTGATGCAATCGCGCAACGGCTGCTGGGCGCGCTCGGCGGCCAGCCGCGACTCGTCGAGCACGCGCAGCTTGGCGGTCAGGTCGTCGAGCTCGAGCCGCGCGGCGCCCAGCGCCTGCTCCTTGGCCGAGCGGATTTCCAGCGCGTCCTGCAGGCCCGTGTGGGCAGTCTGTTCGTTGATGGTCTCGAGCTCGGCGCGAGCATCCTCCAGCGAGGTGGCGACGCGCTCGATCTGGTCGTGCGCGACCTGGATGCCGCGCTTGAGTTCGTCGATCCGGTTCGCCGAATTGCGCGCCGCGAAGCGCGCGTCATTGGCCGCGCGTTCGAGATCGCGCGCCTGCTGGCGGGCGTTGCTCAGTTCCTCGTCGAGCGCCTCGAAGGCGAGCTGGTTGTCCTCGAATTTCGCCTGCAGCTCGCCCAGCTCGCCATCATGGCGTTCGAAGTTCGCCTCGGACTCGGCGCGCAGCGCGCGCTGCTCGTCGATCTGCGCGCCGATCTCCTCGAGTTCCTCGCGGATCTGCGTGCTGCGCTGGGTGTAGCGCTCGTGCGCCTGCGCCAGCTTCAACACCTCCATCTGCAGCGCGTGCACGCGCTGCTGGGCACGCTCGGCCTGGGCCCGCACCTCGCCGAGCGCCTGCGCGGCCTGCGTATAGGCTGCCTCGGCGCGAATCGAGGCGGTCTTCGCCTCGTCGGCGAGCAGCGCCTGCGCGCGCACCTGACGCCCGAGATTCTCGATCTCCTGCTGGCGCGCCAGCATGCCGGCCTGCTCGGAATCGGCCGCGTAGAGCTGCACGCCCGAGCGCGTCACCAGGTGGCCAGCCTTTACCACGTAGGCACCGCCGGCCGGCAGCTGAACGCGCGCGGCCAGCGCCTGGGCCAGGTCGTCGGCGACAAACACCGAACCGAGCCAATCGTTGAGCACCGCGCGCAGGCCGGCATCGTCGATGCGCACCAGCGACAGCACCGCGCGCATGCCGGCCGGCGTGGCCAGCGGCTCGCCCGCCGGCGGCGGCGAGAAGAAGGCCAGCTTGGCGGGCGGCGCATCGGTCGCGAAGGCCTTGACCCAGTCGAGATTGGAGATTTCCAGCGCGGCGAGCCGCTCGCGCAGCACCGCTTCCAGCGCGTTTTCCCAGCCCGGCTCGACATGCAGCTTCTTCCAGAGACGCGGCAGCGCGCCCAGCTCGTGCTTGTCGAGCCAGGGCTGGATCTTGCCCTCGGTCTGGACGTTTTCCTGCAGTTGCTTGAGCGCGGCCAGGCGCGCCTCGAACTGGTGGATCTGCGCGCTCTCGGCCTGCACCCGCTCCTGCGCGGCGCGGCGCTCGGCATCCAGGCGCGGCAGCGCGTCCTGGGCATCGGCCAGGCGCGCCTGCGCGTCGTGCAGGATCTCCTCCTGCTCGGCCAGCTGCATGCGCTGCTCATCGAGCTGCGCCTCGTCGGGCGCGTCGAGCCCGCCCGCCTCCGACTTCAGGCGCTCGTGGCGCTGCTGCAGCTGCATCAGCTGCTGGTCGGCGTTGCGCTGGTGCGCGGCCTCCAGCTTCAGCGACTGCTCGGTCTGGGCGATCCGGCCGCGCTCGTCGTTGAGCTGGGCCTGCGCATCGCGCCAGCGCGACTCCAGCGCCGGCAGCGCGTCGTGCTTGGCAGCCGCCTCGTCCTCGGCCATCGCGGCCTTCCCGTCGGCCACCGCGCGCGCTTCCTCGGCCTCCTCGAGATCGTCCTGCGCCTTCTGCGCCTGGGCCTGCCACTGCTCGCGCTGCGCCGTCAGCGCGGCGATCTGCGCCTGCACGCGGTTGCACGACTCGACGATGAACTTGATCTCGGCCTCGAGCCGGCTAACCTCGGCGTTCGCCTCGTAGAGCGAGCCCTGCGCGCCCTGCATCGCGTCGCTGGCCGCGTAATGGGCCACCCGCAGCGTCTCGAGCTGCGCCTCGACCTCGCGCAGCTTCGCGGTCTGCGCCTCCAGGTCGACCTGGGCCTGCTCGATCGCGCGCTGCTGCTTCTGCTGCTCGCCCTGCGCCTCGCTCTTGCGCAGCAGCCACAGCAGGCGCTGCTTTTCCTCGCCGTCGGCCAGCAGTTCCTTGTACCGGGTAGCCACAACCGCCTGCCCCTCGAGCTTCTCGAGGTTGGCGCCGAGCTCGCGCACGATGTCCTCGACGCGCGTCAGGTTCTCGCGCGTGTCGTGCAGGCGGTTCTCGGTCTCGCGGCGGCGCTCCTTGTACTTCGACACGCCGGCGGCTTCCTCCAGGAACACGCGCAGTTCCTCGGGCTTGGCCTCGATGATCCGCGCGATCATGCCCTGCCCGATGATCGCGTAGGCGCGCGGCCCGAGGCCGGTGCCGAGGAAGATGTCCTGGATGTCGCGGCGGCGCGCCGGCAGGTTGTTGATGTAGTAGCTGGAGGTGCCGTCGCGCGTGAGCACGCGCTTGACGGCGATCTCGCCGTACTGGCCCCACTGGCCGGCGGCACGGCCGTCGGAGTTGTCGAAGATCAGCTCGACGCTGGCCCGGCTGCCGGGCTTGCGCGTGGTGGAGCCGTTGAAGATCACGTCCTGCATCGACTCGCCGCGCAGCTCGGAGGCGCGCGATTCGCCGAGCACCCAGCGCACGGCATCGATGATGTTGGACTTGCCGCACCCGTTCGGGCCGACCACGCCGACGAGCTGGCCCGGAACCTGGAAATGCGTGGGATCGACGAAGGATTTGAAGCCTGCGAGTTTGATCGAGCTCAGTCGCACGTCGGTATCGGTATTGAATATGGATTGAAACGGACGGCAACCGGCGGCGCATCGCTCGCGCCGCCCGTCCCGGAATTCGGTCAAGGGGCCCCGGCCATGCGCCGGACCGCCCCGTGAAGCGGGTCCATCATACCATCGCGCGGGCCTCGTCCCGGCGATCGGCGTCGTCGGCCGGAGCCTTGTGGACGCGGCTCGACAGCAGCGTGGCGAGCACGATGCAGGCGCCGCCGAGCCACTCGCGCGCACCCGGCTGTTCGCCGGCGAACAGCCACGCTGACAGCGCGGTGACGACGATCTCGAACAGCATGATGATCGAGGCGCGATTGGCCGGTACCCGGGCAAGCCCGTATTGAACCAGCAGGTTGTTGAGCGCGGTGCTCACGCCGATCGCGAGGGCCAGCAGCAGCGCCAGCGTCAGGGCATGCGGCGCGGGCAGCGGCGGCACGCCTTCCACGAACATCGCCGCCACCCCGAAGGCCGCGCCGCCCGCGAACAGCGTGGCGGTGCGCATCTCGGGCTTCAGCGCCGGCAGATCGCGCGAGATCCGCACCACCAGCACGTTGCTCATCGCGAAACTCAGGCCCGCCGCCAGCCCCGCCCATTCGGCCGGATTCGAGGGCAGCGGCAGGCCCAGGCGCGGCGACCAGAGCATCAGCATGGCGCCGGCGATCGACAGCGCCGCCAGCCCAGCGCTGGCCCAGGTCAGGCGCTCGCGCAGCAGGAAATGGGAATAGATCGCGGTCCAGGCCGGGGTCAGGTAGAACAGCAGCATCACGCGCAGCACCTCGCCGTGGATCGTGCCCCAGACGAAGCCGAGATTGGTGATGCCGGCGGCCACGCCGAGCGCGGCCAGCAGCCAGTGCCAGCGCAGCGTGGCGAGCGAGCGGCGGCGCCAGATCACCACGAACAGGCAGGCGCAGAAGCAGGTCAGCGCGCTGGCCGCAGTCCCCGTCAGGCCGAGCCCGGCCAGCATCCGCAGCGGATACCAGACCAGCCCCCAGACCGACGCGCCCACCAGGATCGCCAGGGTCGGCAGCGCCGACCGTTCATGTCCCATCATTTCCGCCCACCTGCTCTCGTTAGCGTTGTTTCCGTTGTTGCATCGCCCCGCGCCAGACCGCCGTCGGTGCCTCCGATTGCCGGTACCTCCGGTTGCCGGCGATTCCGCTTGCCGGGCCTCCCGGCCATCCGCGCCGCCGGTTGCCGGCGCTTCCGGCCAACCGTCTCGCCGGCGCTCGGTCCGATCCGGCCCCGGCGCTGCGCCCGGCCGCCCGAAGGCGCGCGGCGGCAAGCTATAATTGAACGTTCCGGCCCACCAGGCCGGCCCGCAGCGTGCGCATCGCGCCCCGCGAGCCAGACAGCGCGCATCCCGCGCCGCCTGCCGCCCGGCCCTCGGCCGTGGCGCCGCCCGATTCGTTCCGGTCCGTCCCCGACGGGCCTCAACCGCCTCCGAAGCCCAAGCCCGTGAATCCACGACTCGATACGCTCCAGCCCTATCCGTTCGAAAAGCTCCGCGCGCTGTTCAAGGACGTCAAGCCGTCCGCCGCGCTCGCCCCGATCAGCTTCGGCATCGGCGAGCCCAAGCATGCGACGCCGGCGCTGATCCGCGACGCGGTGGTGGCCGCGCTCGACGGTCTGGCCTCCTACCCGGCCACGGCGGGCTCGGACGCGCTGCGCGCGGCGATCGCGCGCTGGGTCGAGCGCCGCTACGGCATCGAATCCGTCGATGCGGCCAGCCAGGTGCTGCCGGTTTCGGGCTCGCGCGAGGCGCTGTTCTCGCTGGCACAGGCCGTGATCGACGCCACGCCGCGCGCGCACGGCAAGTCAGCGATCGTACTCTGTCCGAATCCGTTCTATCAAATCTACGAGGGCGCGGCCCTGCTGGCCGGCGCCGAGCCGGTGTTCGTCAACAGCGATCCGGCGCGCAATTTCGCGCCCGATTACGCGAGCGTCCCGGACGAGGTCTGGGCCTGCACCCAGTTGCTGTTCGTCTGCTCGCCGGGCAACCCGACCGGCGCGGTGCTCACGCTGGACGCCTGGCGCGAGCTGTTCGCGCTGTCGGACCGCCACGGCTTCGTGATCACCTCCGACGAATGCTATTCAGAGATCTATTTCGACGAAGCGGCACCGCCGCTGGGCGGCCTCGACGCGGCGCGCCGGCTCGGCTGCGGCTTCGAGCGGCTGGTGATGCTGTCGAGCCTGTCCAAGCGCTCGAACGTGCCGGGCATGCGCTCGGGCTTCGTGGCCGGCGACGCGGCCATCCTCAAGCGCTTCCTGCTGTACCGCACCTACCACGGCGCCGCGCTCTCGCCGGTCTGGCAGCATGCCAGCATCGCGGCCTGGGGCGACGAGGCGCATGTGCACGAGAACCGGGCGCTCTACGCGCAAAAGTTCGAGGCCGTCACGCCGATGCTGGCCGAGGTGCTCGACGTCGCGCTGCCCGACGCGGCCTTCTACCTGTGGGCCAACGTGGCGCGCACCGGCCTGTCGGATACCGAGTTCGCCCGGCGTCTCTACGCCGGCTATAATGTGACGGTTCTGCCCGGCTCGTATCTCGCGCGCGACGCGCACGGCACGAATCCGGGCCGCGATTTCGTGCGGATCGCGCTCGTCGCCGAAAGCGCCGAATGCCTCGAGGGCGCCCGGCGCATCGTCGATTTCTGCCGCGGTCTTGCCAGCCAAGCTCGCTGAGCCTGCTCCCGTATTGATCCACTGATCCCTCTTCCCACTTCCAGCGAAGCAACCAACATGTCGCAACAACTTCAGCAAATCATCGATACCGCCTGGGAAAACCGTGCCGAACTCTCGCCCAAGGCCGCGCCCGCCGAGGTCCGCGAGGCCGGCGCGCATGCCATCGAGCAGCTCGATCGCGGCGCGCTGCGCGTGGCCGAGAAGCAGAACGGCGAATGGATCGTGCACCAATGGCTGAAGAAGGCCGTGCTGCTGTCGTTCCGCCTGGAAGACAACGCGCCCATGGCCGCAGGCGGCTACTCGCAGTTCTTCGACAAGGTGCCCTCGAAGTTCGCCAACTACACTGCGGAAGAGTTCGCCGCCGGCGGCTTCCGCGTGGTGCCGCCGGCCGTCGCGCGCCGCGGCTCCTTCATCGCGAAGAACGTGGTGCTGATGCCGTCGTACACCAATATCGGCGCCTACGTCGACGAAGGCACCATGGTCGACACCTGGGCCACCGTCGGTTCCTGCGCGCAGATCGGCAAGAACGTGCACCTGTCGGGCGGCGTCGGCATCGGCGGCGTGCTCGAGCCGCTGCAGGCCAACCCGGTCATCATCGAGGACAACTGCTTCATCGGCGCGCGCTCGGAAGTGGTGGAAGGTGTGATCGTCGAGGAGAACTCGGTGATCTCGATGGGCGTCTACCTCGGCCAGAGCACCAAGATCTACGATCGCGAGACGGGCGAGATCAGCTACGGCCGCATCCCCGCCGGCTCGGTGGTGGTGGCCGGCAACCTGCCCGCCAAGGACGGCTCGCACAGCCTGTACTGCGCGGTGATCGTCAAGAAGGTCGACGCCAAGACGCGCGCCAAGGTCGGCCTGAACGAACTGCTGCGAGGCGACTGATGACGACCGTCGTCTACGGCATCCCGAACTGCGACACCGTGAAGAAGGCCCGCGTGTGGCTCGACGAGCACGACGTGGCGTTCGACTTCCATGACTTCAAGAAGGCGGGCCTGACCGCCGCCATCGTGAAGGGCTGGTTGAAGGACGTGCCGCTCGAGACGCTCGTCAACCGCTGCGGCACCACCTGGCGCGCCCTGCCCGACGAGGTCAAGGCCAGCGCCGAGACCGAAGCCGGCGCGATCGCGCTGATGCTGGACAAGCCCTCGGTGATCAAGCGGCCGGTGGCGGAGGTCGACGGCCGCGTGAAGGCGGTCGGCTTCGTCTCCGACCAGTACGCCGCGCTGTTCGCCGCCTGAGGCACGCCTCACGAAGCACCGGGCGCGCCGGCCATGCCACTTGCGCGCCCTGATCTGCCGGCCGTCGCGCCGGTATTTTTCATCGAAAGTGGTCCGAACCATGTCCGCCACCCTAGCCCTTACCGAACAGTTGATCGCGCGCCCGTCCGTGACGCCCGACGATCAACACTGCCAGCAGATCATGATCGAGCGCCTCACGGCGATCGGCTTCGAGTGCGAGACCATCGTCTCGCACGGCGTGACCAACCTGTGGGCCGTCAAGCGCGGCACCGACGGCCGCGACGGCAAGCTGCTCGCGTTCGCCGGCCATACCGACGTGGTGCCGACCGGCCCGCTCGAGCAATGGACCTCGCCGCCCTTCATCCCCGCGCATCGCGACGGCAAGCTGTACGGCCGCGGCGCGGCCGACATGAAGACCTCGCTGGCCGGCTTCGTGATGGCCAGCGAGGAATTCCTGGCCGCATACCCGCAACACCGCGGCTCGATCGCGATGCTGATCACCAGCGACGAGGAAGGCCCGGCCACCGACGGCACCGTCAAGGTGGTGGAGGCACTCGGCGAGCGCGGCGAACGCCTCGACTACTGCATCGTCGGCGAGCCGACCTCCTCGGCCACGCTCGGCGACATGGTGAAGAACGGCCGGCGCGGCTCGATGTCGGGCGAACTGATCGTCAAGGGCGTGCAGGGGCATATCGCCTACCCGCATCTGGCCAAGAACCCGATCCACCTGCTCGCGCCGGTGCTGGCCGAACTCGCGGCCGAGCGCTGGGACGAGGGCAACGAATATTTCCCGCCCACCACTTGGCAGGTCTCGAACCTGAACGGCGGCACCGGCGCGACCAACGTGATCCCGGGCCACGTCACGCTGCTGTTCAACTTCCGCTTCTCGACCGCCAGCACGGTGGAGGGCCTGCAGGCGCGGGTCCACGCGATCCTCGACAGGCACGGCTTCGACTACGAGCTGAAGTGGTCGATCAGCGGCTTGCCGTTCCTGACGCCGCGCGGCGACCTCTCGATCGCGCTGGCGCAGGCGATCCGCGACGAAACCGGCGTCGAGACCGAGCTGTCGACCACCGGCGGCACCTCGGACGGCCGTTTCATCGCGCGGATCTGCCCGCAGGTGATCGAGTTCGGGCCGCCCAATGCCTCGATCCACAAGATCGACGAGCATGTCGAACTGCGCTTCATCGATCCGCTCAAGAACGTCTATCGACGCGTGCTCGAACAACTGATCGCCTGACGGAGGCCGCCATGACCACCCCTGCCACGCCCGCCGACACCTTCGGCACCATCCGCGACCTGGTCCGCTACGGCGTCTCGCGCTTTTCCGCCGCCGAGCTGAACTTCGGCCACGGCTCGGACAACGCCTACGACGAGGCCGTCTACCTGGTGCTGCACACGCTGCACCTGCCGCTCGACACGCTCGAGCCCTTCCTCGATGCGCGCCTGCTGCCCGAGGAAATCGAGGCGGTGCTCGCGCAGCTCGAGCGGCGCGTCGAGGAGCGCCTGCCGGCCGCCTACCTGACCAACGAGGCCTGGATGCACGGCCACCGCTTCTACGTCGACGAACGCGTGATCGTGCCGCGCTCCTTCATCGGCGAGCTGCTCGACGACGGCCTGCAGCCCTACGTGGCCGACCCGGAACAGGTCGGCGCCGTGCTCGAGCTCTGCACCGGCTCGGGCTGCCTGGCGGTGCTCGCGGCCGAGGCTTTCCCGCACGCCGAGATCGACGCGGTGGACCTCTCGGACGACGCGCTGGAAGTCGCCGAAATCAATATCAGCGACTACGGGCTCGACCATCGCATCGCGCTGCATCATGGCGATCTCTACGCGCCGCTGCCGACCGAGCGGCTGGCCGACCCGGAGCTGCGCTACGACCTGATCCTGAGCAACCCGCCCTACGTGAACGCCGACTCGATGGCCGCGCTGCCCGACGAATACCGCCACGAGCCCGAGATGGCGCTGGCCGGCGGCGACGACGGCATGGACATCGTGCGCCGCATCCTGCGCGAGGCGAAGAAGTGGCTCAAGGAGGACGGCGTGCTGGTGGTGGAGATCGGCAACGAGCGCCACAACGTCGAGGCGGCCTTCGGCGGCCTCGACCTGATCTGGCTGCCGACCAGCGCCGGCGACGACTGCGTGTTCCTGATCCACGCGGCCGACCTGCCGCACGCGGCCTGAGCCTCGCGCTGATCCCCCGGCCCGGCACGGCGGCCCCCGGGGGATCAGCCGAGCGGCCCGAGCGAGCCTGCCGCCGCGCTGCGGACCGCTCAGGCCGATTGCTAAGATTCGTCAGGCGGGGCAAGCCCGCCGCCACGCACCATCCGGGACTCCAAGCACCGATGCAACTCGACTGGCTCCATCTCGGCACCCTCATCGCGATCGCCCACATCCTCGGGGTGATCGCAGCCTGCCATGCGATCCTCAACACCCGCACCTCGCAGGGCGCGATCGCCTGGGCGGTCTCGCTGACCGCGATGCCCTACCTGACGCTGATTCCCTACCTGTTCCTCGGCCGCAGCAAGTTCTCGGGCTACGTCGACGCGCGCCGCAGCGAGACGGCCGCGCTGCGCACGCGCTCTCGCCCCTCGAGCTGGGACACGCACGGCAGCTCGCTGGGCGTGCCAGCCGACGCGCTGGGCCTGGCGAGCGTGCGCGCGCTGACCCACCTGGGCGGGATGCCCTTCGTGGGCGGCAACGCGGTGCGGCTGCTGGTGAACGGCGAGGCGACCTTCGCGGCGATCCTCGGCGCGATCGAGGCCGCACGCCACTGTGTGATCGTGCAGTTCTTCATCGTGCGCGACGACACGCTCGGCGACATGCTGCGCGACGCGCTGATCGCCTGCGCCGCGCGCGGCGTGCGCTGCTACCTGCTCTACGACAGCATCGGCAGCTTCGACCTGCCGCATCGCTACGTGAACGCGCTGCGCGCGGGCGGCGTCGAGGTCCACCCGTTCGCGACCAACCAGCGCTTCGTCAACCGCTTCCAGCTGAACTTCCGCAACCACCGCAAGATCGTGGTGGTGGACGGCGAGCGCGCCTTCGTGGGCGGCCACAACGTGGGCGTCGAATACCTGGGCGCGAACCCGCGGCTCTCGCCGTGGCGCGACACGCACATCGAGCTGCGCGGGCCGGTGGTCGCCAATATCCGCTACGTGTTCGCCGAGGACTGGCACTGGGCCACGCAGTCGCTGCCGCTCGAGTCGCCGCCGCCGGCGCCGGTGGACGACGAGGACATGCACTGCCTGGTAGTGCCGATGGGCCCGGCCGACAAGCAGGAAACGGGCTCGCTGTTCTTCGTCGAGGCGATCCACGCGGCGCGCGAGCGAGTCTGGATCACCACGCCCTACCTGGTGCCCGACGAGGCCGTGATCGCGGCGCTGAAGCTGGCCGTGATGCGCGGCGTGGACGTGCGGATCCTGATCCCGAGCCGGCGCGACCACTACGTGGTGTTCGAGGCCTCGAAGCTCTACGCGCGCGACCTGATCGACGCCGGCGTGCGGATCTTCCGCTACCGCCAGGGTTTCCTGCACCAGAAGGTGGTGCTGATCGACGGCTCGGCCGCCGCAGTGGGCAGCGCGAACCTCGACAACCGCTCGTTCCGCCTGAACTTCGAGATCATGGTGCTGACCGTCGACCCCGGCTTCGCGGCCGACGTCGACGCGATGCTGAGCCAGGATTTCGACACTGCCGACGAGGTCGATCTCGGCGAGGTGCAGCGCGCCGGCGCCTGGCGGCGCGTGCTGATGCACGTGGCGCGGCTGTTTGCGCCGATCCTCTGAACGCGGCGCCCGAGGCGCCGCTTCCTGCGGATCAGAGCAACGCCTCGATGTCGGCGGCGATCTCCTCGGGCTTGGTCTGCGGCGCGTAGCGCTTGACCACCTTGCCGTCGCGGCCGACCAGGAACTTGGTGAAATTCCACTTGATCGCCTTGGTGCCGAGCAGGCCCGGTGCCTCCTCGGTCAGCCAGCGAAACAGCGGATGCGCCTGCTCGCCCTTCACGTCGATCTTCTCGAACAGCGGGAAGCTCACGCCGAAGCGCTGCTCGCAGAAGGCGCCGATCCGGGCCGCGTCGCCGGGCTCCTGGCCGCCGAACTGGTTGCAGGGAAAGCCCAGCACCGCCAGGCCGCGGCCGCCGAAGCGCTCGTGCAGCTGCTGCAGGCCGGCGTACTGCGGCGTGAACCCGCATTCGCTGGCGGTATTGACGATCAGCAGGACGCGGTTGCGATAGCTATCGAGCGACACGTCCTCGCCGCCGAGCGCCTTCGCGTTGAATGAATAGACGGTATCGGTCGACATGGCTTGCTCCCAGGCTCGGTTTCGGTGGATTGGATCGGGCGTGCGCGACACCATCGCGGCAGTCTATGCGAAACCGGCGCGGCGCGTGAATCGCCCGAATGGACGGCCCCCGGCGGCGCGGCTGCCCCCGCGCCCGGCGGGCAGTCTAGAATAGCGGTTTTCTCTAGCCCTTCCCGTCGTGATCCGTTTCAGCCAGTTCAGTCTCTCGCGCGGTACCAAGCCGCTCTTCGAGGGCACCACCTTCGCCCTCAACCCCGGCGAAAAGGCCGGCCTCGTCGGCGCGAACGGCGCGGGCAAGTCCACGCTGTTCTCGGTGCTGCACGGCGAGCTGCACACCGACGGCGGCGATTTCTCGATGCCGCCGTCCTGGCAGATCGCGCACGTCTCGCAGGAAACCCCGGCGGTCGATCGCCATGCGCTCGACTACACGCTCGACGGCGACGTCGCGCTGCGCCGCATCGAGGCGCGCATCGTCGAGACGGCCGCCGCGCATGACGGCGCGGCCGAGGCCGAGGCGCACGCGGCGTTCGCCGACGCCGACGGCTATACCGCGCCGGCGCGCGCCGAGGCGCTGCTGCTCGGGCTCGGCTGCACGCTGGCGCAGACGCGCGAGAGCGTGGCCAACTTCTCGGGCGGCTAGCGCATGCGCCTGAACCTCGCGCAAGCGCTGATGTGCCGCTCCGATCTACTGCTGCTCGACGAACCGACCAACCACCTGGATCTCGACGCGATCGTCTGGCTCGAGGACTGGCTGCATCGCTACGCCGGCACCCTGGTGGTGATCTCACACGATCGCGAATTCCTCGACGCGATCTGCAACGTCACGCTGCATCTGGAGAACCGCCAGGTGAAGCGCTACGGCGGCAACTACTCGCAGTTCGAGGTACTGCGCGCGCAGCACCTGGCGCTGCAGCAGAGCGCCTACGAGAAGCAGCAGAAGACCATCGAGCACCTGCAGAGCTTCATCGACCGCTTCAAGGCCAAGCAGGCGCAAAGCCGCGTCAAGACGCTCGAGAAGATGGAACGGCTCGCGCCCACCCACGCGGCCTCGGCCTTCAGCTTCGAGTTCCGCACGCCCGATTCGGCGCCCAACCCGATGCTGGTGATGGAGCGGCTACTGCGGCGAGGACGGCGGCGCGCTGCCGATCGTCGAGCGCGTCGCGCTGTCGATCCAGAACGGCCAGCGCATCGGCCTGCTCGGCGCCAACGGCCAGGGCAAGTCGACCCTGATCAAGACCCTGGCCGGCACGCTCGCGCCGCTGGCCGGCGAGGTGCGCGGCGGCAAGGGCCTGACGATCGGCTATTTCGCCCAGCACCAGCTGGAAACGCTGCGCCCCGACGATTCGCCGCTCGCCCACCTGGCGCGCCTCGCGCCCGACACGCGCGAGCAGGAACTGCGCGACTTCCTCGGCGGCTTCAATTTCTCGGGCGACATGGCCTCCGCGCCGATCGCGCCCTTCTCGGGCGGCGAAAAAGCACGCCTGGCGCTGGCCCTGATCATCTGGCTCAAGCCGAACCTGCTGCTGCTCGACGAGCCGACCAACCACCTGGACCTCGAAACGCGCGACGCGCTGACCATGGCGCTGGCGCAGTTCGACGGCACCCTGATCCTGGTCTCGCACGACCGGCACCTGCTGCGCGCCACCACCGACCAGTTCATGCTGGTCGCCAGGCACCGCATCCAGCCCTTCGACGGCGATCTCGACGATTACCGCGACTGGCTGCTGCAGCGCGCGGCGAGGCCTCGGCCGACGGCACCGGCGGCGCCAACCGCCGCGACCAGAAGCGCCAGGAAGCCGAGGCGCGCCAGCGTCTGCCGCAGCTGAAAAACCGCTGCAATCGCGGATCAACAAGCTCGAGAAGGAAATGGAAACGCTCAACGCGGGAAAGGCGCGGCTCGACGGCTTCGTGGCCGATCCCGACAGCTACGCGGCCGAGAAGAAGAGCGAGCTGACCGAGGCGATCCGCAAGCTCGGCGAGGTGACCGGCCGGCTCGAAGCCCTCGAGCTCGACTGGCTCGACGTGCAGGAGCAGATCGGCTGAGCGCCGCTCGACTGAAGCTGGCGACGTGAGCGACGCGGCCGGCACGCTTGGCGCGGTCGCGTCGATCGGACACCGAAGCATCACGCCTGCGTACCGGCTCGCGCGGCGCGCCCTGCCCTCAACGCCGCGGCAGGGTCTCGCGCGGCATCTGTTCGTCGTCGTGCATCAGGTAGCGGCGGCCGTCGAGCGGCTGACGGATCGTGGCGGCCACCTCGGCCTCAGTCACATGCTCGGCCACCACGCGCCGCGCGATCCGCCCCTCGTCGTCGACCCACTCGACGATCCGGCAGCCACCGCCGAAAGGTGGCCGGATCGACTCCGACACGCGGCAGCCGCGCAGGTTGTAGAGGCGCTGGTCGATGGCTTGCTGGAACGGTTTCAAGGTGGGTCCTTCCTTTCTCACCTGCGGGACGCATTGCGGCCAAGCATAGGGGAAAACACCCGCGCGACGAGTTACAGCCGCGAGCCGAAACGTTACATGGAGTTACCGTGCCAACGCGGCCCGGCGGGCCCTCATTCGAGGCCGCGCACGCGGTCGATGGCCTGCTCGATACGATCGACGGCCATCACAGTGAGGCCCTCGATCGGCTGCTTGGGCGCATTGGCCTTGGGAATCAGCGCGAGCGTGAAGCCCAGCTTGGCGGCTTCGCGCAAACGCTCCTGGCCGCGCGGCGACGGCCGGATCTCGCCGGCCAGCCCGACCTCGCCGAACACCACCAGGCCCTTCGGCAACGCTTTGTTACGCATCGACGAATGGATCGCCAGCAGCACCGCCAGGTCGGCGGCCGGTTCGGTAATCTTGACGCCCCCCACCGCGTTCAGGAACACGTCCTGGTCGAAACAGGCGATGCCGGCGTGGCGGTGCAGCACGGCCAGCAGCATGGCCAGCCGGTTCTGCTCGAGGCCCACCGCCAGGCGCCGCGGGTTCGGCACGTTGGCGGTGTCGACCAGGACCTGCACCTCCACCAGCAGCGGCCGCGAGCCTTCCTGCGTGACCAGCACGCAGGAACCCGGCACCACCTCCTCGTGCTGCGAGAGGAACAGCGCCGAGGGATTGGACACGCCGCGCAGGCCGCGCTCGGTCATGGCGAACACACCGAGCTCGTTGACCGCGCCGAAACGGTTCTTGAAGGCGCGCACCAGCCGGTAGGCGGAATGCGTGTCGCCCTCGAAGTACAGCACCGTGTCGACGATGTGCTCCAGCACGCGCGGCCCGGCTAGCGCGCCCTCCTTGGTGACGTGGCCGACCATGATGATGGCGGTGCCCGACTGCTTGGCGATGCGCGTGAGCTGGGCGGCGCATTCGCGCACCTGGGCGACCGAGCCGGGCGCCGAGGTGAGCGCTTCCGAATAGACGGTCTGGATCGAGTCGATCACCGCCACGTCGGGCCGTTCGGCGGCGATCGTGGCCTGGATCTTCTCGAGCTGGATTTCCGCCAGCAGCTTGAGATCGGCGGCGTCGCCGCCGTGGTCGAGCAGGGCCAGGCGCAGGGCGCGCAGGGCGATCTGCGCGGCCGATTCCTCGCCGCTGATATAGAGCGCGCGGCGCTGGCTGGCGAGCTGGGCCAGCGACTGCAGCAACAGGGTGGATTTACCGATGCCGGGGTCTCCGCCGATCAGCACCACGCCGCCGGCCACCAGGCCGCCGCCCAGCACGCGATCGAATTCGCCGATGCCGGTGGAGAAGCGCGGCACGTCGGCCGCGTCGATATCGGCCAGGCGCTGCACCAGCGCGCTCTTGGCGAGCGCCTGGAAGCGATGCTGCGAGGGGGTTTCGGCAGCCGATTCGACCAGCGTGTTCCAGGCATAGCAGGACGGGCACTGGCCCTGCCATTTCAGCGACTGGCCGCCGCATTCGGTGCAAACATAGACCGTTTTCTGTTTCGCCACGAGCCTGCCCTTATTCCGCGCGCACGGGCACGCGCGATGCGATCGCGCACATCAGCTCGTAGCCGACCGTCGAGCACTGCGCGGCGACATCGTCGATCGGCAGCGCCGGGCCCCACAGTTCAACGCGCGCGCCGATGCCGGCGCCCGGCACCGGCGTGAGATCGACCGTGATCATGTCCATCGAGACCCGCCCGACGATCCGCGTGCGCACGCCGTCGACCACGATCGGCGTGCCTTCCGGGGCGAGCCGCGGATAACCGTCGGCATAACCGCAGGCCACCACGCCGATGCGCATCGGCGCCGGCGCGACGAAGGCGCCGCCGTAGCCGACCGCCTGGCCCTTGACGGTGTTCTGCACCGCGATCAGCTCGGAGCCGAGCGTCATGGCGGCCTGCAGGCCGGCGCCGGCGATATCGGCGGCACGCCCCGAGGGCGAGGCGCCGTACAGCAGGATGCCGGGACGGACCCAGTCGCCGTGGGTCTCGGGATGCCACATCACGGCGGCCGAATTGGCCAGGCTGCGGGCCCCGGCGATGCCCTCGGCGCCGCGCTCGAAGGCCGCCATCTGGGCGGCCACGCCGCGCTCGCTGTCGGCGTCGGCGAAATGCGTCATCAGGGTGATCTGGCCGATGCCGGGACAGGTGCGGGCACGCTCCCAGGCGGCCCGGTACTTGTCCGGCGCGTAGCCGAGCCGGTTCATGCCGCTGTTAATCTTGAGCTGGATGTTGATCGGCTTGGACAGGCGAGCCGTCTCGAGCATGCGCAGCTGCTCGTCGTTGTGGACCGTGGTGGTCAGGCTGTAGCGGTCGATCACGTCGACGTCGGTCGAGCGGAAGAAGCCTTCCAGCAGCAGGATCGGCCCAGCCCAGCCCAGCTCGCGCAGCTTCACCGCCTCCTCGAGGTCGAGCAGGCCGAAGCCGTCGGTGCCCCTCAGGCCCGGGAACGCACGCGCCAGGCCATGCCCGTAGGCATTGGCCTTGACCACCGCCCAGACCTTCGACCGGGGGGCGAAGCGGCGCGCGGCCGCGAGATTGTTAACAAGTGCGGCGGTGTGAATCGTGGCGGAAATCGGGCGCGGCATAAGGAAATTTCATAAACACGCAGGCCAATCAGCAGCTTACCGCACCTTGTGGGTTCGGTGCCGCGACCAACCCGGAACGATCGGGGATTCTTGCTAGTCGGATTTGCCGTATTTTCATGATATAAAGCCGTGCGCACAACCTATTTTGCACGGGATAGTCCGATTGCACGGCCCCTGCGGCCGAGCCGCAGCGAGGAAAGCATCGCTTCAGATGAAAAAAGGTTTTTACTCGATCATGGCCGCGCAGTTTTTCTCTTCGCTGGCCGACAGTGCGCTTCTCATCGCCGCCATCGCCCTGCTGAAAGATCTGCACGCGCCGAACTGGATGATTCCGCTGCTCAAGCTGTTCTTCGTCCTGTCCTACGTGGTACTGGCCGCCTTCGTCGGCGCCTTCGCCGATTCCCGGCCGAAGGGCCGCGTGATGTTCATCACCAACTCGATCAAGGTGATCGGCTGCCTGATCATGCTGATCGGCGCGCATCCGCTGATCGCCTACGGCATCGTCGGCTTCGGCGCCGCCGCCTATTCCCCCGCCAAGTACGGCATTCTCACCGAGCTGCTGCCGCCCGACCGACTGGTGGCCGCCAACGGCTGGATCGAGGGCACCACGGTCAGCTCGATCATCCTCGGCACCGTACTGGGCGGCGCGCTGATCAGCCCGCACATCGCCGCCCACGTGATCGCCTACACCCCAGCCGCGATCAGCACACCGGCCGAGGCCGCGATGCTGGTGATCATGGCCATCTACGTGATCGCCGCGCTGTTCAACCTGCGCATTCCCAATACCGGCGCCCGCTACCCGCAGCAGCAGCACGGCCCCTGGCGCCTGGTCACCGATTTCGCCGACTGCTTCATGGTGCTCTGGCGCGACAAGCTCGGCCAGATCTCGCTGGCCGTCACCACGCTGTTCTGGGGGGCCGGCGCGACCCTGCAGTTCATCGTGCTGAAATGGGCCGAGGTCTCGCTCGGCATGTCGCTGTCCGAGGGCGCGATCCTGCAGGCGGTGGTGGCGCTCGGCGTGGCCGGCGGCGCGATGGCTGCAGCCAGCAAGATCCCGCTCAAGAAATCGCTGAAGGTGCTGCCGGTCGGCATCATGATGGGCGTGGCCGTGATGATGATGGCCTTCTGCACGCGAGACCTGCTGCCCCATCATTGGGTGCTGCATGTCGGGCGCGTGCACGTGCCCGGCTACCTGGTGGTCGCCTACCTGTTCCTGATGCTGGTCGGCGCGCTGTCGGGCTTCTTCGTGGTGCCGATGAACGCCCTGCTCCAGCACCGCGGCCACGTGCTGATGTCGGCCGGCCACTCGATCGCGGTGCAGAACTCCAACGAGAACCTGTCGGTGCTGGTGATGCTCTGCCTCTACGCGGTGCTGGTCTGGCTCGACGTGCCAGTCGGCGTGGTGATCGTGCTGTTCGGCACCTTCGTCTGCCTGACCATGTGGCTGGTGATGCGCCGCCATCTCGCCAACCAGCGCCAGTTCGACTCGGTCGCGCTGATCGGCGAGAGCCGGCACTGACTCCCCGGAGGCGCTGCCTCGCGCGGCAGCGCCTGCCGCGCCCCGGCGCCGCCCCGCTCGCCGTTCCCTCCGCCATGCCGGGCCGCCCGGCCTCGACGCGATGACCCTCTCTCCGATCCCCCACGCCCTGACCATCGCCGGCTCCGATTCCGGCGGCGGCGCCGGCATCCAGGCCGACCTGAAGGCCTTCTCCGCGCTCGGCGCCTACGGCGCCAGCGCGATCACCGCGCTGACCGCGCAGAACACGCGCGGCGTGAGCGCGGTGCACGCGCCCGAGGCGGCCTTCGTGACGGCCCAGCTCGACGCCGTCTTCGAGGACATCCGCATCGACGCGGTGAAGATCGGCATGCTCGCCAACGCGGCCATCGTCGAGGCGGTCGCTGCGGCGCTGGCGCACCACGCGCCGCCTTTCGTGGTGCTCGATACGGTGATGATCTCCAAGAGCCGCCATGCGCTGCTGGCGCCCGAGGCGGTGGCCGCGCTGCGCGACACGCTGCTGCCACTGGCCGGCCTGGTCACGCCGAACCTGCCCGAGGCGGCCGCCCTGCTCGGCTGCGAGGAGGCCGCCGACGAGGCGCAGATGGTCGAACAGGGGCGCGCGCTGCTGGCGCGCGGCGCGCGTGCCGTGCTGATGAAGGGCGGCCACCTGCCCGATGCGGCCCGCAGCCCCGACTGGCTGATCCGCGCCGAGGGCGAGCTGCGCATCGACGGCGCGCGGATTGCCCTACGCCACACGCACGGCACCGGCTGCACGCTGTCGGCCGCGATCGCCGCGCTGCGCCCGCAACGCGCGGAGCTGGCCGCCGCCGTGATCGACGCCAAGCACTACCTGGCCGAGGCGATCGCCGCCAGCACGCGGCTCGAGGTCGGGCACGGCGTCGGGCCGGTC
Source organism: Burkholderia sp. (assembly GCA_040946965.1). GTDB lineage: Bacteria > Pseudomonadota > Gammaproteobacteria > Burkholderiales > Burkholderiaceae > Burkholderia. The sequence goes on from JAYFRU010000006.1 coordinate 22,825, forward strand.
CATCATTTCCATCGGTGGTGGTGAGCGTTCGAGAGGCGCGTGGCCGTGTGGTCGTGTGGTCGTGTGGTCGTGTGGTCGTGCGGCCCCATGATCAGCCGAATCGAAAAAACGCCGCGTCGATCGCGGCGTTTTTTATCGTCCGACGCCGGCGAAGGCCGTCGCCCGCGACGGCCAATCGTCGTCGACCAGGAAGCCGCGCGAGATCTCGTGCCAGGCGCCGTCTTCGCCGCGCGTCAGGGCCGCCACCAGCGAAGGCGCCTCGCGTGCCAGGACCGCTTCGAACAGCGCCGGCGCCTCGACCGGCACCAGCGGATCGTCCGCCTCGAGCCGGCGCGGCGCCAGCCAGGCCAGCCGCAGCAGCAGCGCCCAGCGCGTGCCGGCCGGCTGACGCGCGGCCAGCGCCGGCCAGTCGCCGCGCGCGGCCCAGAAGCCGCGCGGATGCGCCGCGTCGAGCGCGGCCGGCGCCAGCGGCTGCGCGCCGTCGCGATAGAACAGCCAGCCCTTCACGAACATGCGCGCGGCCCAGGGGCCGGCCTGCCCGGTGAAGGCGAATTCGTCGCGCCCGGTCAGCGTCAGTTGATGATCGACCAGGCGCCGATACTTCAGATCGAAACGATCGGCCAGGTTGGGGCCGACATAGTCGCTGAGCACCGCCTCGCCAGCCGCAGCCGCGCAGAGATAGCACTTGACGGCCAGCTCCCAGTGCAGCCGCTCGCCTTGCGGGGAGATCAGCAGGAAATCGCATTCGCCGAGCGTGCGCCCGCTCACGCGCACCGGCAGGTTGGCGGCGACCAGGCGCCAGCACGGCGCCTGCGCGGCGAAGAAGGCCAGCAGCGTCTCGGCGTAGCGGCCCAGGCGAGTGGGTCGCGCCGCCTCCACGGCCTGCCGCAGCGGCGCCGGATCGGCGTCGAGCGCGGCCAGCCAGGCCAGCACGCGCGCGGCCTCCTCGCGATTCGCCCAGGGCCGCGCGAGCGGGGGGGGGGGCGGGGGGGCGCGCCGGGGGGGGGGGGGCCGCCCCCCCCCCCCCACCCACAACACCCCCCCCCCCCCCCCCCCCCCCCCCCCCCCCCCCCCCCCCCCCCCCC
>JAYFRU010000007.1:0-14387 GCA_040946965.1 Burkholderia sp.
GCAGGCCGATTACCTGACGACGCCTCTCTTCACGTGCCTCACGAGGAAGCGATCTCATGTTTCGTTTTTCCATGCCCCTCACATAGAGGCCAATTTCCCAATTTCAAGATCAATTCTTTCCAATTAATAACGAGCCGCCAGGAATCGATGTCAACGCGAGGCCGTCTGTGCTGCTTTTCGGCGACGGCGGATGTGCCTGACGCGCGAGGCCGGCGCGGCGCTCAGGCGCGGCTGTCGACCAGCACCGCGACCGGCAGCTCGGCGAGCAGTTCGGCCAGCCGCAGCCGGGTGCCGCCGCCATCCTGCCGCGCAGCCTGGAGGTCGCGGTCGCCGAGCCAGTCGCGCCAGTCGCGCCAGGCGGCCGGGCCGGCCGGCATGTCGTCGGGCAGCACCACGCTGGTGTCGCCCCAATGGCGTGCCTCGATGCGCGGCCCGGCATCGTCGGGGGCCAGCAGGCCGTGCGCGAGCCGGCTGCCGACCACCACGATGCTGGCCTGCGCATCGCGCCGCATCAGCGCGATCGCATGCGCGGCGGCCGGCCCCTCGATCGCCAGCGGCAGGTAGGCGCCGCTCGCGAAGCTGGTGGGATGGCGTGCTCGCAAAGTCAGCATGCGCGTGACCAGCGCGCGCTTGACGCGGCCGTCGAACCAGTTGGGCAGGTAGCCAGCTACGGGGCCGTCGACGGGGATCACACGCCGCTCGGCGAAGTCCACCTCGCGCCGGTTGTCGGGATCGACCAGGCTGAAATCCCAGGCGTCGGTGCCCTGGTAGAGATCGGGCACGCCGGGCGAGGCGATTCGCAGCGCCGTCTGCAGCAGCGAATTGACCACGCCGGCCGGCGCGATGCGGGCCACGAAGGCATGCAGCGCGTGCGCGAAGTCGTCGATGCCGCGCGGCCTGAGGATCTCGCGCACGAAGTCCTCGCAGGCCTGCTCGTAGCGCGTGTCGGGCGCCAGCCAGCCGGTTTCGCGCTTGGCCTCGCGCAGCGCCTTGGTCTGCCAGCGCACGATGCGCTCGGTGAATTCGGCCAGGCCCTCGGCATCGTCGGGCCTGAGCGTGGGCGGCCAGCAGCTGGCCAGCGTCTGGTACAGCATGGCCTCGGCGGCGCGCCCCGGCCCTTCCGCCGGCGGCGCGTGGCGCGCATGCCAGGCTTCCAGCGCGCCGCGCCACGGTACCGGCATCTCGCTGAGCACGGCCAGCCGCGCGCGCACGTCCTCGCCGCGCTTGTGGTCGTGGGTGGCGGTGGCCAGCATGGTGGCCGGCATCCGCCGCGCGCGCTCGAGATTGCGCGCGTGGAAATCCCCGGGCGACAGCGCGAGGCGTTGCGCGTCGGCGCCCACTTCATTGCGCGACAGCAGGCGGCCGTAGCGATAACAGGCGGTGTCCTCCACGCCCTTGGCCGCGAGCGGCGCGCTCAGTCGCGCGAAGGAAAGTTGCGCACGCAACGATAGCGCGGGGTCGACCTCCGGCACCGGCGTGTCGCCGGCCAGCTCGGGCCAGCCTAGCCAAGCCAGCGCGTGGTCGAGCGCTGCGCGATCGGTGCGCGGCAAGGCCTGCGCGGCGGCTTGCGCGGCCGCCTCGATGAAGGGCCGCTCCTGCTCGCGATCGCCCTCCAGCGGATAGAGCCGGTAGACGGGCAACTGCGCGGCCAGCTCGACGGCCGCGCGCCGCAGCGGTGCGCGGGCCAGGTCGTGCGTGCGCGGGTCGGCGCGCGCGATCGCATGCAGCGCGTCGGCCACGCGCTCGGCCTCGGCCGCCAGCTGGCGCGGCACTGCTTCGCGCTTGCCGGCCAGCGCCTCGTCGGCGAAGCCGGCCGCGCTGCCCGACAGCTCGGCCCAGTGATGTTCGAGCGGCTCGGCACCGGCCGGGTCGTGCAGCAGCGCGCTCACTTCATCCATGAACTCGTAGCCGGTGGTGCCGTCGGCCAGCCAGTCGGCCGGCAGTGTCTCGCCGCGCGCCAGGATCTTCTCCACCACCAGGTAGGGCGCGGGCTCGCGCAGCGCGGCGAGCCTCGCCCGCAGCTTGCGGCAGTAGCCGCGCGGATCGGCCAGGCCGTCGATATGGTCGATGCGCACGCCGTCGATCAGGCCCGCATCGACCAGCCGGAACAGCAGCGCGTGCACGTCCTCGAACACGGCCTCGTCCTCGACGCGCACGCCGGCCAGCGTGTCGATATCGAAGAAGCGGCGCCAGTTGATCTCATCGCTGGCGGTGCGCCACCAGGCGAGCCGCCAGGCCTGTCGTTCGAGCAGCGCGTGCAGGCGCGAGCGGCCGGCTTCGTCGTCGCAGGCGTAATGGCGCAGCGCGGTGTCGAGCGCGTCGCGGCCATGCGCGCGCAGATGCTCGCGCAGCGCCTCGAAGGCCAGCGCGATGCGCGGCGCGCCCGGCGCCGCGTCGGCCAGCGGCGCGAAGCGCGCGGCCAGGGTGTCGAGGCCGGGATCGTGCGCGGCGCGCAGCACCTCGGCATAGGCGCCCAGGCCGACCGGCAGCGTGCGCCCCGGGCAGGCGATCGACAGCCGGCCGCTGGCCGGGTCGGCCTGCAGCGCGATCTCGCCGGCCGCCAGCGCCTCGCCATAGGGGCGGCCCAGGCAGGGCAGCAGCACGCGCCCGTGCAGCGTCGGGTCGGCCGGCTGCCAGTCGATGTCGAAGTGGCGCGCATAGCGGCTGCGCGGCCCCCAGGCCAGCACGTCGTTCCACCAGCCGTTCGAGGTGCCGCCCACGCCCATGTGGTTCGGCGCGAAGTCGACCACGGTGCCGAGCCCGTGGCGGCGCAGCACGCCGACCAGGCGCACGAAGCCATGCTCGCCGCCCAGTTCCTCGCTGATGCGCTCGTAGTCGACGCAGTCGTAGCCGTGCGTCGAGCCCGGCTCGGCCTGCGTGATCGGCGACAGATAAACATGACTCACGCCGAGCTTCGCGTATTGGTCCGCGTAGGCGGCGGCATCGTCGAAACCGAAGCCGGCATGCAGCTGCAGGCGCAAGGTGGCGCGCGGCGGGCTCATCGCGGGCCTCCAGCGGTGCGGCGCGCGAGCGCGATGGCGGCCAGCGTGGCCGCGGCGGCGGCGTCGATCAGTCGCGCCGTGTCGCGCGGCATGCGGCGGCGCCAGTTCGGATGGCCGACCGGCGGGCCCGGCAGGTTCGGCTGGGCGGGCAGGGCCAGCAGGTCCTCGAGCGGCAGCAGGGCGAGCGTCGAGGCGCTGCGCGCGACGAAAGCCAGCGCCGCCGCAACGGGCGGCGCGTCGGTCGGCGGCGGGGCCGAGGACAGCGCGCCCGGCGGCACCACGCCGGCTGTCAGCAGTGCCTGCCATAGCTGGGCGCGATCGACCTCGCGTTCGGCGAGATCGGGCGGCAGCGACGCGGCGGGGGCGGGGAAGGCAGCAGGCGCATCCGCCTCGTCGCGCGGCACCTCGGCGTCGCGCGCGACGGGCCACGCGGGCGAGGGCGCGTGTTCCGGCGCTGCAGGGTCGCGAGATGTTGTCGTATCGATCATGGGGCCCTCCATCGGCGGCCAGGTTGCCTCGGGATCGTCGGGCCGCATCGAGTCGGCGAACGCGGCCATTGCCGCTGCCGCCTCGTCGGTCTCGCGCGGCTGCCCGCCCTCGTCGGCGCGCCGATCCTGCCCGGCCAGCACATGCCGGCGCCAGGCCAGGTCGACGCCGCGCCACCAGCCGGCCAGCGTCGGCAGGTCGTGCGTCGAGGACATCGCCACCGCGTCGCGGTCCCAGGCCTCGGGCGGGCGGAACGCGCCGTCGCGTTCGCGCTCGAAGCCGAGCACGCGCATCCCGGCGATGCCGCGCGCGGCCAGCCGTCCGCGCAAGCCCTCGGGCACGGTGCCGAGATCCTCGCCGATCGCGACCGCGCGATGCCGCGAGGATTCGAGCGCGACCAGCCGCAGCAGATCGTCGAGCGGGTAGCGCAGGTAGGCGCCCTCGCGCGGCGAGCCGCCCTCACGCACGATCCACAGCCGCTGGAAGCCGAGGATGTGATCGATGCGCACGCCGCCGGCATGCGCGAAGGCGCCGCGCAGCAGCGCGATGAAGGGCGCGTAGCCGTTCGCGCGCAGGCCGGCCGGCGTCCAGGTGGCGACGCCCCAGGCTTGGCCTTCGGGATTGAACAGGTCGGGCGGCGCGCCGATCGACAGCCCCGCGAGCAGCGTGTGCGGCTCGGCCCAGGCATCGGCGCCGTCGGGCGCCACGCCGACCGCCAGGTCCGCGATGGTGCCGATCGACATGCCGGCCTCGCGCGCCGCCTGCCGCGCGCCGTCCAGCCCGCGCGAGGCCAGCCACTGCGTGAAGGCGAAGAAGGCGACGTGCTCGGCGCGGGCAGCCGCGAAGGCGCGTACCTCGGCGGTGGCGGGGCTCTGCCACTCGGCCGGCCAGCGGCGCCAGTCGGGGCCGAGCCGCTCGGCGATGGCCTGCGCCTGCAGGGCGTCGAACACGGCCTGGGCGTGCAGGGCGGCGCCGCCTTCGGCCGAGAAGCGCGCGAAGGCCTGGTGCTCGGCCGAAGGGTGTGCGCGCCAGCGCTCGAACAGGGCACGCAGCACGCGCAGCTTGAGATGGAGCGCGCGCGGCCAGTCCACCAGCGGCGCGCGCGACAGCGCCTCGGCGGTTTCGGCGAGCCCGGCTTCGGCCAGTACGGCACGCGTCGCCTCGGCGCCCAGCACCGTGTCGGGATCGACATGGGCGAAGTTGTGCCAGCGCCGCGAGGAGGGCGAATAGGGGCTGTCGCGTTCGGGCTGGGCCGGGAAGCCGGCGTGGGTCGGGCTCAGCGCCAGCGCGTCGGCGCCCAGCTGCGCGGCCGAGCGTGCCAGGATGGCCAGCGCGCTGGTGTCGCCCAGGCCCAGGTCGCCGTCGCGGCGCAGGCCATAGAGCTGGGCCGCGAGCCCGAACGAGCGCGCTCGGCCGGCCGCGTGCGCGGCGTCGTCGAGGGTCCAGCCGCGCGCAGGCGCGACGGCGACGGTCAGGCTCGTGGCGGCGGTCTCGACCCGGTGGTAGCCGGGCGCCGCGATCGCGGGCAGCACGAGGCCGGAACCCGTTGCATCGGCAAGTAGCTTGCCTTGGCCGGATGCGCCGCTTTCCAGCGTCAGCCGGTAGCTATCGCCGACGCGATCGTGCCCGGCGGGCCAGGGCACCGGCGCGCCCGCGGCGGCCGTCACGAGCGGCGGCGCGGCGGCCGGCGCATGCAGCGCGGCGGTACTCCATTCGCGATCGGCGCGCGTGGCGTAGGGCAGCCCGAGCGCGTCGAGCAGCACCGCCAGCGCATCGTCGTCCACGCGCCGTGCCGTGCCGCCGGCATCGGTCCAATCCGGCTCGAGGCCGGCCGCGCGCGCCAGCGTGGCGATCGAGGAGGCTTGCGCGGCGCTCAATCGGCCGTGCCCCTCGCGCCGCGCGTCGGCCGGCGCATCGAGCCAGGCCAGGCAGGCATGCGCGCCGAGCCGGCCCTCGCCGAGCGCATCGCGCACGCGCGGCGGCGTCTCGAACACGATCTTGCCGTGCGGCGGCTCGGGCAGGGCGATCGGGCGATCGTCCAGGTTCAGCGCGATCGCCAGGCGCGCGCCGTTGCCGAGTCGCCAGCGCGCGATCAGCGCACGCGATTCGGCGCTCGGCGCGGCGCCGTCGGCGCGGGCACCCTGGCGCGCGGTCGCGGCAGCCGCGCGCTCGCCCTGCCGTTCGGGATCGACATGCGGCAGCCGCGACTCGTCGGGGCCGAGCGCGGGATCGTCGCCGCGCGCGTCGCGATTGTCGCGATCGGGGTTCGCGGGCGGCTCGTCACCGTCGGCTTCGCGCCTCAGCAGCGTCACGCCCTCTGAGCAAGCGCCGGGCAGGTGCGGCACGATGAAGCCCGAGCGCACCGCCAGCGCGCCGCGATAGAAGCCGCGCCAGGCGCGCGCGTCGTCGCTCTCGTGGTCGGCATCGACGGCGGCCAGCGAGGCGCGCTCGAAGGTGGCGGGATGGTTGGGATCGGGGATCGACTCGCGATGCTCGGCGCTGGCGAAGGCGGGGAAGGCCGCGAACTCGCGGCGGCGCCCCTCGCGCACGGCGTCGGCCAGCTCGCCCTGGTAGTCGGTGAAGAACTGGAACGGCTGGGTCGAGCCGGTTTCCTCGCCCATGAACAGCAGCGGCACCTGCGGCGCGAGCAGCAGCAGCGCGGTGGCCGCGCGCAGCGCCTCGTCGTTGATCAGCATACGCAGCCGCTCGCCGAAGGCGCGGTTGCCGACCTGGTCGTGGTTCTGCAGGAAGGCCACGAAGGCGGTGGGCGCGAGCTGCGCGCTCGGTTCGCCGCGCGGCCGGCCCTCATGCAGCGGTGAGGGCTCGCCCTGGTAGGCGAAGCCCTCGGCCAGGGTGCGCGCGAAGCGCTGCAGCGGCGCGTCTGCATAGGCACGGTAGTAGCCCTCGCGCTCGCCGGTCAGCAGCACGTGCAGGCTGTTGTGGAAGTCGTCGTTCCATTGCGCGTCGAAGCCGGCGTCGCCGAGCAGGCGCGCGCTGTTGCGCTCGTTCTCCAGCACCAGGTGGATGTGCCGCGTGTGGTTCGCGTAGCTGCGCACGCGCGCGGCCAGCGCGACCAGCCAGTCGTCGTTGTCGATCGCGTGCGCGGCGTCGATGCGCAGCCCGTCGACGCGGAATTCCTCGAGCCAGTAGAGCGCGTTGTCGATGAAGAAGCGCCCCACCTCGTCGCGATCGAAGTCGATCGCCGGGCCCCAGGCGGTGTGGCTACCCTCGCGGAAGAAACCGGGCGCGTAGCTCGCCAGCCAGTTGCCGTCGGGCCCGAAGTGGTTGTAGACCACGTCGACGAACACCTGCAGGCCCAGGCCGTGCGCGGCGTCGATCAGCGCCTTGAGGTCGTCGGGGCGCCCATAGGGCGCCGCCGGCGCGAACGGCAGCACGCCGTCGTAGCCCCAGCTGCGCTCGCCGGGAAAGGCGGCCAGCGGCATCAGCTCGATCGCGGTTACGCCAAGCGCGGCCAGCTCGCCGAGCCGCCGCTCGACGCCGCGATAGCCGCCTAGCGCGCCCACGTGCAGCTCGTAGATCACCGTCTCGTGCCAGGGCCGGCCGCGCCAGTCGTCGTGCATCCAGCGATAGGCGGCCGGGTCGATCACCTCGCTCGGGCCGTGCACGCCCTCGGGCTGGAAGCGCGAGGCGGGATCGGGCACCGCCTCGCCGCTGTCGAGCCGGTAGCGGTAGCGCGTGCCGGGGCCGAACGGCGCGGTTGTGTCGAACCAGCCGCCCTCGCAGGCGGTTATGGCGACGCTGGCCTGGCGTTCGCCGTCGTCGAGCTCGACCGAGACGGCCTGGCAGGCGGGCGCCCACAGCCGGAAGTGGGTGCGCCGCGCATCGAGGCAGCAGGCGCCGAACGAGGCCGGATAAGCGTGGCGGCCGGCGGGATAGGACAGGGAATCGGACATCGTCACATCCTTGGGAAAAGAGTGCGTCAGCGTCGCGGCGAGGCCGGCGCGGCCGGTGTGGCCGGTGTGGTCGGTGTGGTCGGTGTGGCGCGGCGCTTCGCGTCGCGCAGCGGAATCGGGAGCCGTGTCGGCGGCGCGTCGTGGGGCGCTTGCCGCAGCCGATGCCGGCACCGGGATCGACAGCCGGCTGGCACATGCCGCAGCCGCCGCGCGCAGCGCGACCGGCTCGGGTTCCGCGCCGGGCTGGTCGGCCGGCGCGGCGGCGGTCGGCAGTTCGTCGGGCGCCGCCTCGGCATCCTCGGGCAGGGCGTCGCCGGTGGCGTCGGCGTTCGTCTCGTCGAGCGAGACGCGTTCGCGCGCGCCCAGCTTCGCGGCCGCGATCAGGGCCGTGTGCGGCGGCAGCTCGACGCCCTCGGCGGCCAGCGCCTCGCCCTCCACGTCGGGCCGGCTGCTGTCGGCCAGCACGCGCCAGTCCAGCACCGGCGCGGGCGGCACGAAGCGCAGCGGCTGGGCCGAGCCGTTGAGCATCAGCAGCAGCGCCTCGCATTCGCCGTGACGATCGGGACCCACCCGGCGCATGGTCAGCGCGCGGCGCTCGCGATCCTGCCAAGCCGGCACCGAGACGGTCTCGCCGCGCTCGTCGAACCAGTCGATCTCGCGCAGGCCTGGCGCCGCCTCGCGGTCGCCCGAGGGGTAGCGCGGCCCCGACAGCAGCGGATGCTCGCGACGCACCTGGGCCAGGCGCGCGACGAAGGCGATCAGCTGCCGGCCGTCCTCGCTGTCGGCCAGCTCCCAGTCGAACCAGGACAGTTCGCTGTCCTGGCAATAGGCATTGTTGTTGCCGTGCTGGGTGCGGCCGAACTCGTCGCCGCCGAGCAGCATCGGCGTGCCCAGCGCCGCGTACAGCGTGACCAGCATCGAGCGCGCCACGCGCGCGCGCAGCGCGCGGATGCCGGCATCCGCAGCGGCGCCCTCCATGCCCCAGTTGGCGCTGCAGTTGTCGTCGCGGCCGTCGTGGTTGTCCTCGCCGTTGGCCTCGTTGTGCTTGGACGAATAGGCGACCAGGTCGGCCAGCGTGAAGCCGTCGTGCGCGGTCACGAAGTTGATCGAGGCCCAGGGCCGCCGCCGCTGGTGGTGGAAGATGTCGGCCGAGCCGGCCAGACGCGCGGCCAGCTCCGGGCGCATGCCGGCGTCGCCGCGCCAGAAGCGGCGCACCGTGTCGCGGAAGCGGTCGTTCCATTCGCCGAAGCCGGGCGGATGGTTGCCGAGCTGGTAGCCGCCCGGGCCCACGTCCCAGGGCTCGGAGATCAGCTTGCGGGTGGCCAGCACCGGGTCCTGGCCCAGTGCGTCGAAGAAGCCCGAACCCTTGTCGTAACCGTTCGGCTCGCGGCCCAGCGTGACGCCCAGGTCGAAGCGGAAGCCGTCGATGTTGAAGGCGGTGCACCAGTAGCGCAGCGAGTCCATCACCATCTGCAGCACGCGCGGGTGCGAGAGGTTCAGCGTGTTGCCGCAGCCGGTCTCGTCGATGTTCAGGCGCGGGTCGTTGGGCTGCAGCCGGTAGTAGCTGGCATTGTCGAGGCCGCGCCAGGACAGCGTGGGCCCCAGCTGGTTGCCCTCGCAGGTGTGGTTGTAGACCACGTCCAGCAGCACCTCGATGCCGGCCGCGTGCAGCTGGCGGATCGCGATGCGCATCTCGTCGAGCCGGCGCGTCGACAGGTAGGACGGCTCGGGCGCGAAGAAGGCCAGGCTGTCGTAGCCCCAGTAGTTGCGCAGGCCGCGATTGACCAGCGCGCGGCTGTGCACGAAGGCGTGCACCGGCAGCAGCTCGATGGTGGTCACGCCGAGCCGCAGCAGATGCTCGATGAACTCGGGCGAGCCGAGCGCCGCGAAGGTGCCGCGCTCGGGCGGGCGCAGCCCGCTGCGGCGCATCGAGACGCCGCGCACGTGGGTCTCGTAGATCACCGTCTGCGGCCAGGGCACCTCGGGGCGGCGGTCGTCGCGCCAGTCGAAGGTCTCGTCGACCACCACGCACTTGGGCATGGCCGGCGCCGAATCGCGCCGGTCGATCGAGAGATCGGCGCGGTTCGAGTGGAGCCGGTAGGCGAACAGCGCGTCGGACCAGCGGAACTGGCCGATCAGCTTGCGCGCGTAAGGGTCGAGCAGCAGCTTGGAGGAATTGAAGCGATGGCCGTGCTGCGGCTGGTAGGGCCCGTCGGCGCGAAACGCGTAGACGGTGCCCGGATGCGCGTCGGGCAGGTAGCCGTGCCAGATCTCGTCGGTGCACTCGGGCAGGTCCAGCCGCGCGATCTCCTTGCGCCCGGTCGGATCGAACAGGCATAGCTGGATGCGCGTGGCATGCGCCGAGAACACCGCGAAGTTGATGCCCAGGCCGTTCCAGTTCGCGCCGAGCGGGTAGGGCCTGCCCGGTTCGAGACGGTCGGCGGTGGCTGCGCGCATGATGCGGCTCTCCTGGTTTGTCGTTGTTGCTCGTGTCGTTTTGATGCGGCTGGCTGCGCGAAGGCGGCTCGCACGCGCCTCAATCCGGGCGCAGCCACAGCGTGGCCAGCGGCGGCAGGCGCAGCACCGCCGACCAGGGCTGGCCATGCGCCGGCACTTCCTGCGCCTGGAGCGCGCCGCCGTTGCCGCGATTGGTGCCGCCATAGGCCGCGCTATCGGTATTGAGCAGTTCGGCCCAGCGTCCGCCCGCCGGCAGCCCGACGCGGTAGCCGTCGCGCGGCACCGGCGTGAAGTTGCAGATGGCGACCAGCACGCGGCCGCTGTCGTCGCGGCGCTGGAAGGCGTAGACGCTGTTGTTCGCGTCGTCGCCGACCAGCCAGCCGAAACCCTCGGGCCGGCTGTCGAGCCGGTACAGCGCCGGTTCGTCGGCGGCCAGCCGGTTCAGGTCGCGCACCAGGCGCTGCACGCCGCGATGCGCGGGCGCGTCGAGCAGGTCCCAGGGCGGCTGGCCGTCGTGCGAGAACTCGCCGGGCTGGGCGAACTCGCCGCCCATGAACAGCAGCTTCTTGCCCGGATGCGCCCACATGAAGCCGTAGTAGGCGCGCAGCGTGGCGAAGCGCTGCCAGGCGTCGCCCGGCGCCTTGGCGAGCAGCGAGCCCTTGCCGTGCACCACCTCGTCGTGCGAGAGCGGCAGCACGAAGCGCTCGGAAAACGCGTAGACCAGGCCGAAGCTCAGGCGGTCGTGGTGATGGCGGCGGTGCACCGGGTCCTCGCCCAGGTAGGCCAGCGTGTCGTGCATCCAGCCCATGTTCCATTTGAAGTCGAAGCCCAGGCCGCCGTGCTCGGTGGGTGCCGTCACGCCGGGCCAGGCGGTTGATTCCTCGGCGATGCTAAGCACACCGGGCGGCACCAGCGGGCCGTGCAGGGTGTCGTTGAGGCTGCGCAGGAAGGCGATCGATTCGAGGTTCTCGCGCCCGCCGTGCTGGTTCGGCACCCACTCGCCCGAGGCGCGCGAGTAGTCGCGGTAGAGCATCGAGGCCACCGCGTCGATGCGCAGCCCGTCGACGTGATGGTCGCGCACCCAGGCCAGCGCCGCAGCGATCAGGAAGCCGCGCACCTCGTGGCGGCCGAGGTTGAACACCAGCGTATTCCAGTCGGGATGGAAACCCTCGCGCGGGTCGGCGTGCTCGTAGAGCGCGCTGCCGTCGAACTGGCCGAGCCCGTGCGGATCGGTCGGGAAATGCGCGGCCACCCAGTCGACGATCACGCCGAGCCCGGCCGCGTGCGCGCGATCGACGAAGCGCGAGAAGCCCTCCACCGGCCCAAAGCGCGCCGAGGGCGCGAACGGCGAGAGCGGCTGGTAGCCCCAGGAGCCGCCGAACGGGTACTCGGCCACCGGCATCAGCTCGATATGGGTGAAGGCCATGCCGGCCGCGTAGGGGATCAGGCGGTTGGCCAGCTCGTCCCAACTGGGCGCGCGCGGCGGATAGCCGATCCGCTGCCAGGATTCCGGATGGACCTCGTAGACCGACATCGGCGCGCGCTCGGCATCGATCTCGGCGCGGCGGCGCATCCAGTCCTGGTCGTGCCATTCGAAGCCGGATAGCGCCTCGGCGTCGGCCACCACCGAGGCGGTCAGCGGCGGCGCCTCGGTGGCGCGCGCGCATGGGTCGGCCTTGAGCGGCAGCACCGCGCCCTCGCGGGTGCGTAGCTCGAACTTGTAGCGCACGCCGGCGCCGATGCGCGGCACGAACATCTCCCACACGCCCCAGGGGCGGCGCAGCCGCATCAGGTGGCGGCGGCCGTCCCAGGCGTTGAAGTCGCCCACCACCGAGACGCGCGCGGCGCTCGGCGCCCACAGCGCGAAGCGAACGCCGGGCACGCCGTCCACGCTCGTCGGCCGCGCGCCGAGGCAGTCGAGCACGGCCAGCGGGTCGCCCTCGGCCAGGCGCGCGAGCCGGTCCTCGTCCAGCAGCGGGCCGAATGCATAGATGTCCTCGACATCCTGGGTCGCCGTCATCCAGTCGATCGAGAGCCGGTAGGCCGTATCGGCCTCGAGCGTGCCGGCGAAGCAGCCGGCCGGCGCCACGCGGGCCAGCTCGCCGAGCACGCGGCCGCCCTCGCGCGCCACCGCATGCACGCGATGCGCGCCGGGCAGCAGGGCGCGCACCACGGTGCGCTCGCCGATGCGATGCGGGCCGAGGCAGGCGAACGGGTCCGAGTGGCGCGCGTCCAGCAGGGCGTCGATATCGGACAGATCGAACAGCGTGTCGCTCATTGCGGGTTCTCCGGCGGCAGGTCGTCGGGTGGATTGGATGCGTGGGACGAGGCATCGTCCCGACCGCGGTCGCGGCCCAGCAGCTGCGCGCTCAGCGCGGCCAGCCCGAGCACCGGCACGCTCAGCCAGTCGGGCCGGTTGGCGGCCTCGTAGGCCAGCTCGTAGGCGGCCTTCTCGACCAGGAACAGCATCAGCAGCCGCTCGGCGTCGGCGGGCCCGGCGAACGGCGCGGGCGCGAGTTCGACGGCGCGCCGGTAGTTGGCGAGGAAGCGGTCAGCGGCGGCCTGCCCGAAGCGGTCGAACAGCACGCGCTTGAGGTCGGCGGTCGGCGTCGGGGCCTTCTCGATCGAGAACTGCGCGGCCGCGCTGGCGTACGAGAGCGAGCGCAGCAGGCCGGCCACGTCGCGCAGCGGATGCGATTTGGCGCGCCGCGCGTCCAGCGCCCGGGCCGGCTCGCCCTCGAAGTCGATCAGCATCGCGTCGCCGTGCACGTCGAGCACCTGGCCGAGATGGAAGTCGCCGTGGATGCGGGTGCAGAGCGCGTCGAGGTCCTGCAGCAGCAGCGAGCCGAGCGCTGCGGCCAGCGCCTCGCGCGTGGCCAGCAGCGCGACGGCGGCCTCGCGCACGCCGTCGTCGAGATCGTCCAGGCGCGGCGCGAGCAGGCTCATCGCGCGCTCGACCATCGCGACCGCGTCCTCGGTCCAGCGCGCCACGTGGGCGGGCGTGGCGCGTTCGGGCGCAAAGGCCGGATCGTCGGCGGGCGCGGCCAGCATCACATGCAGCTCGCCCAGGCGGGTGCCGATCGCGCCGGCGAACTCGGCATAGGCATCGATCTCGTCGGCCTCGCCGTCGGCTTCCCGCGCATCGGGCGTGGCCGAGGCCGATAGCGCCAGGTCGCCGACCGCGCGCTTGAGGAAGTCGAGCGAGCGGACCCAGGCGTCGCCCTGGTTGTCGACGAAGGCCTGCACGATCGCCACCGTGTGCGGCGTGCCGTCGGCGCTCACGCGCAGCACCTCGCCGGCCAGCGCCGGCGCGTTAGCATAGCCGGCGCGTGTCAGGTGCCGACTCATCTCGGCCTCGGGATGGATGCCGGCCGCCACGCGCCGCACCAGCTTGAGCACCAGGGTCTCGCCGATCACCAGCGAGCTGTTGCTCTGCTCGGCGGCGAGCCAGCGGATCTCGGGCGCGGGGCCCAGCGCCGACATCGCCTCGGCCAGCGGCGGCTCGGGCGAGAACACCAGGGCGCCGCCGCCCGTCAGCGACACGCTGGCGCGTTCGGCCAGCTTGGCCAGCACGCCGTGCGCGAAGCCGGGCAGCGCGAACGCGTCGGTCAGGTAGCCGACCGTCGGGCCGCGCCGCACGCGGGCCAGCGCCAGCCGCATGAACAGCGGATGCGGGGTCTCGTCGCCCCAGGCGGCGGCCAGCGGCACCACGTAGCGTTCCTCGCGGCCCTCGGAGCTGGCCACCACTTCCGCGTACTGGAACGGTTCGCCGGGGACCGGCGTCACGCAGTCGATGCGCGCGGCGTCGAGCGAACGGTCCTTCGAGGCGAACCAGCGGCGCCGCGCCAGCCACTGCGGCAGCACCTCGGCCTCCAGCGTGGCGACCAGCGGCGCGGCCGGTTGCGCGTCGTCGCGCCGCATCACCAGAGTGGTGTATTCGGGCAGCGGCTCGGCATGCGGGCGGTGCCAGGCCGGCTCGGTGCCGGTCGGCGAGAGCGAGAACCACAGGAAGCCGTAGGGCGGGAAGGTCAGCAGGTAGGGCAGCTCGCCGATCGCCGGGAACGGCGAATCGGAGGTCATCTCCACCGGCACGCTGCCGGCGAATTCCGAGAGGTCGAGCTCGACCGCCTGCGAGGCGCGCGACAGGTTGGCCACGCACAGCACCGGGGTGGTGTCGGGCAGCTCGCGCAGGTAGGCCAGCACCTTGCGGTTCTCGGGGCGCAGGAAGCGCAGCGTGCCGCGTCCGAACACCTGGGTGGCGCGGCGCGTGGCCAGGATCCGGCGCATCCAGTTCAGCAGCGAATGCGGGTCGCGCGACTGCGCCTCGACGTTGACAGCATCGAAGCCGTACAGCGCGCCCATCACGGGCGGCAGCACCAGTTGCTCTGGATCGGCGCGCGAGAAGCCGCCGTTGCGGTCGGCCGCCCACAGCATCGGGGGGGGGGGGGGGGGGGGGGGGGGGGGGGGGGGGGGGGGGGGCGGGGGGCGCCCTCGGGGGGGGGGGGGCACACTCGCGGGCGCCCGACCC
>JAYFRU010000007.1:14397-23677 GCA_040946965.1 Burkholderia sp.
CCCCCCCGCCCGGGCGCGCCCCCCCCCCCCCGGCCGCGCCCCCCCCCCCCCCCCCGCCGCCGGGGCCGCCCCCCCCCCCCCCCCCCCCCCCCCCCCCCCCGTCGCGGTCGCCGAGGTGGATGTTGTCGCCCATTCCGAGCTCGTCGCCGTAGTAGACCACTGGCGTGCCCGGCATCGACAGCAGCAGCGAGTTGATCAGCTCGATGCGGCGCCGGTCGCGCTCCATCAGCGGCGCCAGCCGTCGCCGGATGCCGAGGTTCAGGCGCGCGCGGCGGTCGCTCGCGTAGGCCTGCCAGAGCATGTCGCGCTCGGCGTCGGTGACCATCTCCAGGGTCAGCTCGTCGTGGTTGCGCAGGAAGATCGCCCACTGGTTGCTGGGCGCGAGCTCGGGCGTCTGCCGCATGATGTCGATGATCGGGAAGCGGTCCTCGCTGGCGATCGACATGTAGATGCGCGGCATCAGCGGGAAGTGGAAGGCCATGTGGCATTCGTCCTCGCGGCCGAAATACTCCTGCACGTCCTCGGGCCATTGGTTTGCCTCGGCCAGCAGCATGCGGTTCGGATACTCGGCGTCGATCGCCGCGCGGATCCGCTTGAGCACCGCGTGCGTCTCGGGCAGGTTCTCGTTGCTGGTGCCCTCGCGCGCCACCAGGTAGGGCACCGCGTCCAGGCGCAGCCCGTCGATGCCGAGGTCGAGCCAGAAGCGCATGATCTGCAGCACCTCGCGTACCACCGCCGGGTTGTCGAAGTTGAGGTCGGGCTGGTGCGAGTAGAAGCGATGCCAGTAGTACTGGCCGGCGATCGGGTCGTGGGTCCAGTTGGACGGCTCGCTGTCGACGAAGATGATGCGCGTGCCGGCGAACTTGGTGTCGGTGTCGGACCACATGTAGTAGTCGCGATGCACCGAGCCGGGCCGGGCGCGGCGCGCGCGCTGGAACCAGGGATGCTGGTCCGAGGTGTGGTTGATCACCAGCTCGGTGATCACGCGGATGCCGCGCGTGTGCGCCTCGCGGATGAAGCGGCGCACGTCGGCCAGGGTGCCGTAGTCGGGATGGACGTTGCGGTAGTCGGCGATGTCGTAGCCGTCGTCGCGACGCGGCGAGGGATAGAAGGGCAGCAGCCACAGCGCGTCCACGCCGAGCGAGGCGATGTAGTCGAGCTTGGAGATCAAACCCGGGAAATCGCCGATGCCGTCGCCGTTGGAGTCGAAGAAGGACTTCACGTGCAGCTGGTAGATGATCGCGTCCTTGTACCAGAGCGGATCGCCGGCCAGGGTGCCGCGTTCGGAGAAGCGCGCCCCGTTGCGGCGCGCGCCGCGCCGGGCGGTGTCGGCGCCGCGCTGGAACGGGGCGTGTTGTGACGAATCGTGCGGTTCTTCGCGGATCATCGCTGGGCTCCTTCGCCGGGCTGCGGTGTCGAGGCGGCGCGCCGGGGCGCATCGGGCGCGATGCGCCAGAGCGCGAACGGCAGCGCATGCGGGTCGAGGTTCACGTACTGGCGCGTGCCGTGCCAGTGGTGCTGATGGCCGTTGGCGAGCTCGACGCTGCGCAGCGCGGCGCCTTCAGGCACGCCCCAGCCTTCGTAGAGCGCCGCGTCGAGCATGAAGTCGGTCGACTGCGGGGCCCAGGGGTCGAGGCTGATCGCGGCCACGATCACGTTGTCGAAGCCGGGCGTGGCCTTGCGGAACACCAGCACCGACTCGTTGGGCGCGTCGAGGAAGCGGATTCCGAGATGGGTCTGCAGGGCCGGGTTGCCGCGCCGCAGGCGGTTGAGCAGGGCGATCTCGGCGACCAGGTTGCCGGGCTGGTGCCAGTCGCGCGCGCGCAGCTCGTATTTCTCGGCGTCGCGGTATTCCTCGCCGTCGTCGCTCAGCGGCGCCGATTCGCCGAGCTCGAAGCCGCTGTACATGCCCCACAGCCCCGAGAGCAGCGCGGCCAGCGCGGCGCGGATCACGAACTGCGCGCGCGGCGCGTGGTGCAGGTAGCGCGGGTTGATGTCGGGCGTGTTGACGAAGAAGTTCGGGCGGAAGAACTCGCGCGCCGGGCCGTCGGCCAGCTCGAGCAGGTACTCGCGCAGCTCGTGCTTGCTCTCGCGCCAGGTGAAGTAGGTGTAGGACTGCGAGAAGCCGAGCTTGGCGAGCCGATACATCATCGCCGGCCGCGTGAAGGCCTCCGAGAGGAACACCACGTCGGGATGGCGCGTGCGCACGTCCTCGATCAGCCAGGCCCAGAACGGCAGCGGCTTGGCATGCGGGTTGTCGACGCGGAACAGCTTCACGCCGGCGTCCACCCAGTGCAGGATCACGTCGCGCAGCGCGACCCACAACTCGGGCATCGCGTCGCTCGCGTAGAAGTCGGGGTTGACGATGTCCTGGTAGCGCTTGGGTGGGTTCTCGGCGAAGCGCAGCGAGCCGTCGGGGCGCCAGGCGAACCAGCCCGGGTGGCGCGCCAGCCAGGGGTGATCGGGCGAGCACTGGATCGCGAAGTCGAGCGCGATCTCGATGCCGTGCGCGTGCGCGGCCTCCACCAGCGAGCGGAACGCGCCAAGCGTGCCGAGGCTCGGGTGCAGCTCGGTGTGGCCGCCGATCGGCGAGCCGATCGCGTAGGGGCTGCCGACGTCCTCGGGGCCCGCGCGCAGGCTGTTGTTGCGCCCCTTGCGCGCGGTCAGGCCGATCGGGTGGATCGGCGGGAAATACAGCACGTCGAAGCCCATTTCGCGGATCCGCGGCAGGTGGCGCGCGACGTCCTCGAAGCTGCCGTGGCGCTGCACGTCGTCGGCGGCCGAGCGCGGGAACATCTCGTACCAGCTGCCGAAGCGCGCAGCGCGGCGCTCGACCTCGACGGGGTGGAGGCGGCTGTCGCGCGTGAGCGCGCTGCGCCGGTACAGCGCGGCATAGACCGTGGCCGAGTCGGGCGCGAGCAGCAGGGCGAGCTGGCCGCTCGCGTCGCTGCTGTCGAAGGCCTTGGCCAGCGCCTGGGCCGCGCGCGTGTCGCGACGCGGATCTTCGGTCTCGTGCGGGTTCGTCTTCAGCGCGGCGGCCAGCAGCGCACGTGCTTCCTGCAGCTCCAGCGCGATTTCCTGGCCGGCCGCGTGCTTCTTGCCGATATCGTCGACCAGCGAGCCCCAGTCGTCGCGCCAGGCCAGGATCCGGAACTGGTGGCGGCCGATCCGGTCGAGCGGGATGGTGGCCTGCCAGCGGTCGTTGCCGAGCGGGGCCAGCGGCAGCTCGCGCCAGTCGGCCTCGTCGGCCGCGCGAAAGGCCACTGCGGCGCCGAGCCGGGCATGGCCGTCGACCACCAGCGTGGCGCTCACGCGCATCGCCTCGCCCACCACGCGCTTGGCCGCGAAGCGGCCGTCGTCCACGCTCGGCTCGATGCGCTCGATCGCGATCCGGTCGGCCTCGAGCGCGGCGGCCAGCGCTGCCTGCGCGGCCGAGCGGCCGCGGCGGCGCGAGCCGGCTTCGGCCTGAGTGGAGGCGGCGTCCTTCGCCGGTTTTCCGCTCTTCGCGGTGTCGGCGCCCTTGCCGTTGCGCGTCTGGTCGCCGTCCTTGAGTTCCTTGCCGGGCTTGACCGGCTTGGCGCGCGCCGCGCGCAGCAGGCTCACGTCGCCCGGCATCAGCGTGAGCGGGCCGAGCGGGGCGGTCTTCGCGCGGCGGCCGGCCGACAGCGGCGCGAAACGCGTGAAGGCGCCGGGCACGCCGGCCAGGCAGTCGGGATCGACGGCGCCCGGTGCGTCGAGTTCCGGGTTCAGGGCGATCAGCAGGGCCTCGTCGGCCTGCTCCAGCCAGTCGCTGTCGCCGCGCAGCAGCACGGTGACGGCCGCGTCGGCGCCGCTCAGGGCCGTCAGCTCGCCGCGCGAGGCGAACACCGGCGAGTCGCGTCGGCGCCGGTTCGCCTCGGCCAGCGCCTCGGACAGGTCGAACGGGGCACGCTCGAAGGCGTCGCGGAACGCGGCCGGCTGCGGATGCGCGGTCATCAGCGGGGTGGCGACGCCGCGCTCGAAACCCATCGGCACCAGCCAGCCGGTGCCGAGCGCCGCAGCCGTCTCCAGCGCGCGCCGGTAGCCGCGCTCGAGCGCGTCGGGCGGCAGGCCGCGCAGGTCGTGCGCCAGACGCGGGCCGTCGAAGGCATCGGGGAAGGCGATCGGCGAGGCCACGCGGCGCAGCAGCGCGTGCTCGTCGACCAGCCAGGGCGCGCGCAGGTCCCACCAGAGCAGCGAGCTGAACACGCCGTCGAAGCCGGCGCCCTCGAAGGCGCTCAGTGCCTCGCGCGCATGGCCGGGGATGCCGGCGATCCAGCGCACGTCGTCGAGTTCGCCGTGGCGCGAGCCCAGCCAGGTACGCCACCACGCGGCGGGCAGGCGCTGCGGCGCGTCGACCAGGAAGCCGGCCAGGCCGGTCGCCGAGAGCGTCGCGAAGCGGCCGTGCCACCAGCCGGCCAACGCTTCGCCCACCTCGGCGCGCGCGATGTCGGCATAGGCGAGGGTCTGTTCGAAGGCGGCCGTGCGCGGATCGATGCGCGCGTCGTCGTGCTCGCGCTCTACATACCAGTCCGGTGCGCTGCGACGCAACGGGTGCTCGACGGCGATCCGGCCGACCGTCACGTCGAGCATCAGCCGCAGGCCGAACTCGCGGGCCTGCTCGACCAGGCGCGCGAGCGCGTCTCCGGTGTCCAGCGAGGTGGTCAGCGCTTCGTGCGGGCGGTCGTGGTCGGCCACCACGCGTGGGTGGCCGGCGCGGCCGGTGGTGTTGAACGCGCCGATCAGCACGTGATCGAAGCCGAGCCCGGCGATCCGCTCGAACCAGGCGGGCCAGGCATCGAGCGGCCCCACCAGGCGTGCGTCGACGAAATAGAGATGCGGGGAAAACGGGCTTGCGGTTGAAGGTGCCATCGGGTCGTCCATTGCGCTGGGCAGGCGGCGGTTGCCGGCTGCCAGCCAAGGGGACGCAATGGTCGTGCCTGCGGGACGGGCCACGCGATTGCGGTGGCCCGCGCGCGCCGATCCGCCGCCGGCACCTCGCGCGCTGTAGTTTTTACAGCGAGTGGGGTGCGACGGGATTTTTTGGCACCGGCCCGCCGTTCCTGACATTTTCGTTACGCCTCTTACGGACGGCGATCCCGTGCGTTACAGACGCCTTTCGATCGCTTCGCTACACTCAGCGCCATTCGGTTCACGCAACCCGTACTTCAACGAACAAGAGCGTTCATCATGGCGAACACACTGATCAAACTCGTCGCGGTCGCGGCCCTGGGCGCTGCCGTTTCGATGCTGGCCCTCGCGCGCGGCGATCTGAACAATGCGCTGGGCGGCGCGCTCGGCGGCGTGGCCGGTGCCGCGGGCTCGGCGGCGCGGTCGGCGGCGGCGCGGGCGCGGCGCTGGGCGGCAACGTCTCGCGCTCGAACTCCTACGACGACGATTACCGCCGCAGCCGCTATGGCCATAGCCGCCATCATAGCGGTTACCGTCACTGGGATTGACGAGGGGCGGACAGGGTGGCGCCGGTTGCTGCCCGGCTCGCCGCGCTGTCCTGCATCGCCTCGCGATGCTTCGAACCCGGCCCGGCAGCTTCGCCGCCGCCGGGTTTTTTCATGGGCGCGGCCGGCCCCTTGCTCGGGCGGCGCCTTCCTCGAACTGTTGTCGGCGTGCGACGCAGGCCCCGCGCGCCGATGCGAATCCAACGGCTCCACATAGCGGATCAATAGTCGCGATTGATGCATAGGGCTCATCGTGACGTGTCGATTGAGCCCGGAATCCTCAACGATTCTCTCCACTGCTCGCGATTGGTTCGCTTGCGCGGCTCTGGCGTCGCCTTTGCATGCCCATGCCACGATCCTTCAGGAATGCGATCGATGTCCGGGGTTTGTTTCACCCTCCGCATTTCTCGCGCGATTTCAGTCCGGATCGGCCCACGGCTCGCACGAGTCCCGTATGGTGTCGCCCACTTTTCAACCCGCCTCGCCGGGCGGACAGGACATACCGGACTCCTATCGATGGGCAATGCCAGCCGACGCGCACCGAAACCCCCACCGACCCGCCTCTCGGGACCGCCGCGCATGGCCGACGTGGCCAGGCTGGCCGGCGTCATCGAAGATGACCGTGTCGCGCGTGCTGGCCAACCATCGCGTGGTGGCGGCCGCCACGCGCGAGCGCGTGCTGCGCGCGGTCGACACGCTCGGCTACGTGGCCGACGCGGCGGCGGGGGCCCTGTCCTCGGGGCGTTCCGATTTCGTCGCGGTGATCGTGCCGTCGCTGTCGAGCTCGAACTTCTCCGATACCGTGCATGGGCTGTCGAACGCGCTGGAGCCTAGGGGGCTGCAGCTGCTGATCGGCGATACCGGCTACGACATCGCGCGCGAGGAGCGGCTGATCCGTTCCTTCCTGCGCTACCAGCCGCGCGGCATCGCGCTGACCGGCGCGTTCCATACCGAGGCCGCCACCGCCCTGCTCAAGCGCGCGGGCGTGCCGATCGTGGAGATGTGGGACCTGCCCGGCACGCCGATCGACGCGACGGTGGGCTTCTCGAACCAGCGTGCGGCGCGCGAGATGGTGGTCTACCTGCATGCGCGCGGCTATCGCCGGATTGGCTTCCTGTGCGGCGCGAACGACGACGACCGGCGCGGCATGGAGCGCCTCAAGGGATATCGCGCGGCGGTGCGCGCGCTGAGCCTGGGCGAGCCGCGCGTGGTGCGGATCGGCGACACGCCGGCCAACATGACCCACGGCGGACCGGCGCTGGACGCGCTGCTGGCGCGCTGGCCCGACACCGACGCGGTGATGTCGGTCAGCGACATGTCGGCGTTCGGCGCGATCATGCAGTGCCACCGGCGCGGCCTGCGCGTGCCCGAGGACATCGCGGTGGCCGGCTTCGGCGATTTCGAGGTGGCCGAGTGCTCGCATCTGACCATCACCACCGTCAGCGTCGACGCCTACGGCATCGGCCAGCGCACCGGCGAGGTGCTGTTCGACGCCATGGCGCACGGCACCGCGCGCTGCCCGCCGGCTACAAGCATGTCAAGCTGCGGTTCTCGGTGGTGCAGCGCGAAAGCGCCTGAGCGTATCGAGGGGAAATCCGGCCGCGCCGCCTGCTCGTTTTCCCCTGTCTCCTCCCCCTGCCGAAGCACTCGCCGCGCGCCGCAAGGCGTGCTATCATCCGTTTACGGTTACCGGTAACCAATCGGCTGCGCAACATCAACCAGAGGAGACGGCCGCGGGTAGCGCGAGCACACGCCACGAGGGGGGGGCTGCGGCGTCGGAACGATCAGGACATAGAGAACGAGATGACACAACAGACCAAGCGACGCCTGTGCAGCCAGGAATGGTTCGACGATCCGTCGCACGCGGACATGACTGCGCTATACGTCGAGCGCTTCATGAACTACGGGCTCACGCGCGAGGAAATCCAGTCGGGCCGGCCGATCATCGGCATCGCGCAGACCGGCAGCGATCTCGCGCCCTGCAACCGCCACCATATCGCGCTGGCCGAGCGCACCAAGGCCGGCATCTGCGACGCGGGCGGCATCCCGATGGAATTCCCGGTGCACCCGCTGGCCGAGCAGAGCCGCCGGCCAACCGCCGCGCTCGACCGCAACCTGGCCTATCTCGGCCTGGTGGAGGTGCTGCACGGCTTCCCGCTCGACGGCGTGGTGCTGACCACCGGTTGCGACAAGACCACCCCGGCCTGCCTGATGGCGGCCGCCACCGTCGACCTGCCCGCCATCGTGCTGTCGGGCGGGCCCGATGCTGGACGGCTGGCACAACGGCCTGCGGGTCGGCTCCGGCACCGTGATCTGGCATGCGCGCAACCTGCTGGCCACCGGCGAGATCGACTACGAAGGCTTCATGGAGCTGACCACCGCCTCCTCGCCCTCGATCGGCCACTGCAACACGATGGGCACCGCGCTGTCGATGAACAGCCTGGCCGAGGCGCTCGGCATGTCCCTGCCGGGCTGCGCGAGCATCCCCGCCGCCTATCGCGAGCGCGGTCAGATGGCCTACGCCACCGGCAAGCGGATCTGCGACCTGGTGCGCGAGGACGTGCGCCCCTCGCGGATCATGAGCAAGCAGGCCTTCGAGAACGCGATCGTGATCGCCTCGGCGCTGGGCGCCTCGAGCAACTGCCCGCCGCACCTGATCGCGATCGCGCGACACGTCGGCGTGGAGCTTTCGCTCGACGACTGGCAACGCGTGGGTGAAGCGGTGCCGCTGATCGTCAACTGCATGCCGGCCGGCGAGTACCTGGGCGAGAGCTTCCATCGCGCCGGCGGCGTGCCGGCGGTGTTCCATGAACTGTCGCAGGCGGGCCTGGTGCATCGCGACTGCCTGACCGTGTCGGGCGGCACCATCGGCGAGATTGCCGATCGCTCGGCCACCAACGACCGCGACGTGATCCGCACCGCCGAGGCGCCGCTCAAGCACGGCGCCGGCTTCGTCGTGCTGTCGGGCAACTTCTTCGACAGCGCGATCATGAAGATGTCGGTGGTGGGCGAGGCCTTCCGCCAGACCTACCTGAGCGAGCCGGGTTCGGAGAACGCCTTCGAGGCGCGCGCGATCGTGTTCGACGGCCCGGAGGACTACCACGCGCGCATCAACGATCCGTCGCTGGAGATCGACCAGCACTGCATCCTGGTGATCTGCGGCGCGGGTACGGTCGGTTACCCGGGCAGCGCCGAGGTGGTCAACATGGCGCCGCCGATGTCGCTGGTGCGCGAGGGCATCACCTCGCTGCCGACGCTCGGCGACGGCCGCCAGAGCGGCACCTCGGCCAGCCCCTCGATCCTCAACATGTCGCCCGAGGCGGCCGTCGGCGGGGGCCTGGCGCTGCTGCGCACCGACCGGATCCGCGTCGACCTGAACTCGCGCAAGGTGGACGTGCTGGTCGACGAGGGCGAGCTGGCGCGTCGCCACGAGACGGCCGAGTTCAAGATCCCGCCGGCGCAGACGCCGTGGCAGGAACTCTATCGGCAGACGGTGGGGCAGCTGTCCACGGGCGGCTGCCTGGAGCCGGCCACGCTGTACCTGAAGGTGGTGGAGACGCGCGGCAACCTGCGGCATTCGCACTGAGGAATCGCGGCAGGGAACAAGCAAGGCCGACGGTGGCAACACCGTCGGCGTTTTTATTGGGTGCGCCCGGCAGGGCGCACTCACTCGGAGGTGAAAGTCCTCTGCTCGCCCGGCAAGGGGAAGAGTTAGCCGAAGGCAAGGGTTTCCCGGGTGACTGGGAGTCTGAAGGAAGCTGGATGGCAAAGCGCTGGCCTGACGAACAGGAAGCGGATACGAGGCG
>JAYFRU010000008.1:0-22984 GCA_040946965.1 Burkholderia sp.
CGATCAGTAGCGGACGTCGCAATGCGGCTCTCCGGAGTGGACGGGCGGGCGGTGATAGAAAGCGGGTCCGTGCCCGCGGGGCGGTGGCGGCGCGGACGGCACGACATGCGAATCGCGGCACGCGACGCCGAGGCTCATGCAACCTCGATGCGGCACCGCGTCAGGCCTGCCTGCGGGTACGGTGCGACGCAGGTTACAAGCGAAAATAATCACAAGAAAATCCGAATAATTTCCGCGGCGCCGTAAATGTTTCAATCTCTCGCGGGCCGCGGCGGGATTCGGTATTTACGGGTCGATCTCGATGCACTGCGGCAAGATCGACCGGGCATTCGTGCATCGCGCCGTAACATGTACCGGCGCGCACCCGGGCGCACCCAGCATCGAGACGCGCGGCAGCGCCTCGTTTCGCCATGCCGGACCACGCGAGGGTCGGCTCCCGCGAAAAAATCATTCAGCGATCCGTCATGATTCGATGGATTTTTTGCCGATTTCTTTTCCCTAGAATTCCGCTCGAATCGACCCGCAAACTCTTTCCGACGGAAAGCTTGCGCGTTTCGGCATTCCGGCCGCGGCAAGCGGCACGCGAGACGGCCGGCGCGGGCACTGTCGGGCTCGCCCTTTCCGGACACGATGACGATCGACACCCCCGCTTCCCCTACCTCGCCCCATTCCGGCCGCATCGTCCAGCTCGACGGCCTGCGCGCCATCGCCGTGATGGCCGTGTTCCTGCAGCATGCGCTCAAGGCGCCGCTCTGGATGGGCGTGGACCTGTTCTTCGTGCTGAGCGGCCTGCTGATCACCGGCATCCTGCTCGATCGCAAGGCGCGCGGCCTGCCCCTGTTCCGCCACTTCTACGTGCGCCGCGCGCGCCGCATCCTGCCGCCCTACGCGCTGCTGCTGGTGGTCTCCACCCTGCTGTTCGGTGCCGGCTGGCTCGCGCACTGGCCCTGGTACGCGTTCTTCTCGACCAATATCGGCTTGTCGCTCGGCAGCATCGGCCATGAGAACCTCAACGTGCTGTGGTCGCTGGCCGTCGAGGAGCAGTTCTACATCTTCTGGCCCTTCGTGGTGCTGCTGTGTCCCGAGCGGGCGCTGGCCTGGGTGGCGGCCGCGCTGGTGATCGCGGCCCCGCTGCTGCGGGCGATCGCCACGCCCTGGTTCGATTCGTTCTGGCCGATCTACTACCTCACGCCGTTCCGCATGGACCTGCTGGCGGCCGGCGCGCTGCTGGCCGTGCTGCTGCGCCGCGATCGCCGCGCGATCGAGCCCTATACCGGCCTGGCCGTGGCCGGCGCCTGCATCGCGCTGGCGCTGCTGGCCTGGCTGCATCTGTCGAATCCGCGTTTTCGCGCGGCCAACACGCCGCTCTCGAATGCCGCGCTCTACAGCATCTCGCTGCTGCTCTGCACCTCGATCGTGGTGATCGCGCTGCGCGACCGCGGCCTGGTCCAGCGCGTGCTGACCCATCCGGTGCTGGTCTACGTCGGCACCATCAGCTACACGGTCTACCTGGTTCACCTCAGCGTGCTCCATGCGCTCTGGCCCTGGCACCTCAATCGCTATCTGACGGCCGTGCTCGCCCTCGCGATCACGCTCGCCTACGCCAGCTTCACCTGGTTCGCCTTCGAACGGCGGCTCACGCGCGGCCCCACACGGCCGGTGATCGTCGCGGCGCCGCGCCCGACCGCCTGACTCCCTTCACTCGTTCACTCCGGAAACATTCATGAGCCAAGCACGTACCGCCATCGTCACGGGTATCACCGGCCAGGACGGCGCCTATCTGACGAAACTGCTGCTCGACAAGGGCTATCGCGTGACCGGCACCTATCGGCGCACCAGTTCCACCAACTTCTGGCGCATCGCCGAACTCGGCGTCGAACAGCACCCGAACCTGAGCCTGGTCGAGCACGACCTGACCGATCTCGGTTCGTGCCTGCGCCTGCTCGAACGCGCGCGCCCGGACGAGCTGTACAACCTGGCCGCGCAGAGCTTCGTGGGCGTGTCCTTCGACCAGCCGATCACCACCGCCGAGGTCACCGGCATCGGCGCGCTGAACCTGCTCGAGGCGATCCGCATCGTCAGCCCGAAAACGCGCTTCTACCAGGCCTCCACCTCGGAGATGTTCGGCAAGGTGCAGGCGATCCCGCAGGTCGAATCGACACCGTTCTATCCGCGCAGCCCCTATGGCGTGGCCAAGCTCTACGCGCACTGGATGACGGTCAACTACCGCGAGTCCTATGGCCTGTTCGGCTCCAGCGGCATCCTGTTCAATCATGAATCGCCGCTGCGCGGCCGCGAATTCGTCACGCGCAAGATCACCGACACGGTCGCCAAGATCAAGCTCGGCAAGGCTCCCCGTCTCGAACTCGGCAATCTCGACGCGAAACGCGACTGGGGCTTCGCCCAGGAGTACGTGGAAGGCATGTGGCGCATGCTGCAGGCCGACGAGCCCGATACCTACGTGCTGGCCACCAATCGCACCGAGACGGTCCGCGATTTCGTGCGGATGGCCTTCGCCGCCGCCGGCTACCAGCTCGAATGGACCGGCAAGGACGAGCAGGAACGCGGGCTCGATGCCGCCACCGGCAAGGTGCTGGTGCAGATCAATCCGCGCTTCTATCGGCCGGCCGAAGTCGACCTGCTGATCGGCTGCGCCGACAAGGCGAAGGAAAAGCTGGGCTGGCAGCCGCAGACGACACTCGAGCAGTTGTGCCATATGATGGTGGAGGCCGACATCACGCGTAACCAACACCATGACACCTTCTGATTCGCGGGCGCGCCGCCGCGCCCTCGTCACCGGCCTGGCCGGCTTCACCGGCCGCTACCTGGCCGAGGCGCTGGAGGCGGCCGGCTACGAGGTCTGGGGCACGGTCTCGCCCGAGGCCGTGCCGAGCGCCGATCCCGCGCTCGCACCTGCCCGGCTGCTGCAGGCCGACCTGCTCGATCCCGCGGCGCTGCGCGAGGCGGTGTCCGAGGCGCGGCCCGATGCGGTGATCCATCTTGCCGCCCTGGCGCATGTGGCCGACAACGATCCGCGCGAGCTCTACCTGGTCAACGTGGTCGGCACGCGCAACCTGCTGGCCGCGCTCGATACGCTCGACGTCAAGCCGCGCTGCGTGCTGCTGGCCAGCAGCGCGAACATCTACGGCAATGCGCGCGTCGAATCGATCGACGAGAGCGTGCCGCCCGATCCCGCCAACGATTACGCGGTCAGCAAGCTGGCGATGGAATACGCGGCGCGGCTATGGTCGGAGCGCCTGCCGATCGTGATCGCGCGGCCCTTCAACTACACCGGCGTGGGCCAGCGCGAGAACTTCCTGCTGCCCAAGCTGGTGGCCCATTACGCGCGCAACGCGCCGCGCATCTCGCTCGGCAATCTCGACGTCAGCCGCGATTTCTCCGACGTGCGCGACGTGGCCGCCGCCTATGTGCGGCTGGTCGAGGCCGCGCCGATCGGCGAGACCTTCAATGTCTGCTCGGAACACGCCTATTCGCTGAAGGAAGTGCTGGCGATGCTGGCACGCATCGCCGGTTACGTGATCGACGTGACGGTGGATCCGCGCTTCGTGCGCGGCAACGAGGTGAAGATCCTGAAGGGCTCGCGCGCGAAACTGCGCGAGCGCGTCGGCGATCTGCCGCTCACGCCGCTGGAGACCACACTGCGCTGGATGGTGGAGGCGGCACGCGCCGCCGAGGGCACGACCGCGCCCTGACGAGACATACCACCAGGCGGGGCCGGTGTTATCGGCCCCGCTGGCTCGATCCGCGCTCGATCAGCTATCCAGCCCGCGCGCCAGATCGTGGCGCAGGTCCTCGGCGCTTTCCAGTCCCACCGCGAGCCGGATCAGGCCTTCGGAAATCCCCGCCGCCACGCGCGCCTCGGGCGTGATGCGCGAGTGCGTGGTGGTGGTCGGATGGGTGATGGTGGTGCGCGTATCGCCCAGGTTGGCCGTGATCGACACCACGCGAGTATTGTCGATCACGCGCCAGGCGTTGGCGCGCTGCGCCTCGGGCGTGTCGCCCTTGAGCTCGAACGACACCACCGCCCCGCCCGCCTTCTGCTGGCGCTTGGCGATCTCGTGTTGCGGATGCGATTCGAGGCCGGGGTAGAACACGCGATTGACGGCCGGATGCTGCTCCAGCCAGCGCGCGATCTCCAGCGCGTTGGCCGACTGGCGCTCGACACGCAGCGACAGCGTCTCCATGCCCTTGAGCAGCACCCAGGCGTTGAAGGCCGACAGCGTCGGCCCGGCGCTGCGCACGAACGGGAACACCTTGCCCGTGATGAACTCCTTCGAACCCACCAGCGCACCGCCCAGCAAGCGGCCCTGGCCGTCGAGGAACTTGGTGGCCGAGTGCATCACCACGTCGGCGCCGAGCTTGAGCGGCTGCTGCAGCGCCGGGCTGCAGAAACAGTTGTCGACCACGAACAGCGCCTTCGCCTCCTTGGCGATGGTGGAGATCGCGGCGATGTCGGCCAACTCGGTGAGCGGGTTCGAGGGCGTCTCGAGGAAGAACATCTTGGTTTCGGGGCGCACCGCTTCACGCCAGGCGTCCAGGTCGGTCGGGTCGACGAAGGTGGTGCTGATGCCGAACTTGCTGAAGATCTGCGAGAACATGCCCAGCGTCGAGCCGAACAGGCTGCGCGAGCTGACCAGGTGGTCGCCTGCCTGCAGCGCCGACATCACCACCGACATGATGGCCGCCATCCCCGAAGCCGTCGCGATGCAGGCTTCGCCGCCTTCGAGCGCGGCCAGGCGGTCCTGGAACATCGTCACGGTCGGGTTGGTGAAGCGCGAATACGTGTAGTTATCCTCGGAGTTCGCGAAGCGCGTGGCGGCGTCCTGGGCGCTCGTGAAGCAGAAGCTGGAGGTCAGGAACAGCGCTTCAGAGTGTTCGTTGTATTCGCTGCGCAGCGTGCCCGCGCGCACGGCGAGGGTTTCGAGGCTGAGAGAGTCGTCCATGTCTGGTTTATCCGGTTCCTGCGCGCCGCGTCAGGGGCGCGCCACTGAAGGCCGCGAGGCCAACGAAAAAGCCCGCGAGGCGTCGGCATCAGCGGGCTTCAGGTGCGGTACACAGCTTAGACTCCAGCCGGCGGCGCCGACCTTCGCTTTAGCTGTTTCGGGTGATTACCCCGCGTCCGCAAGCTGAGATCAAATCGACGCATGGCGCATCGTAACACGCGAACGCGAAACGATGCGCGCCGGCGCTCATTCGACCGACAGCTGCAGGTTCATCTGCGAGCGGGAGGACTCGCCGTTCTGGTCGCGGTCGAGCTGCGAGGCGGGCATCAGGCGCGCGCGCTCGAGCGAATCGAGGTACTCGGGGCTGACGTTGCCGGTGATGTAGTTGCCGTCGAAGCAGGAAGCCTCGAAGTGGTGGATCTCCGGGTTGATGTCGCGCACCGCACGGCGCAGGTCGTCGACGTCCTGGTAGATCAGGTAGTCGGCGCCGATGATCTTGGCGACCTCTTCGTCCGAGCGCCCATGCGCGACCAGCTCGTTGCGAGTCGGCATGTCGATCCCGTAGACGTTCGGAAACTTCACCGGCGGCGCGGCTGAGGCGAAGATCACCGTCTTCGCGCCGGCATCGCGCGCCATCTGGACGATCTCGTGCGAGGTGGTGCCGCGCACGATGGAATCGTCGACGATCAGCACGTTCTTGTCCTTGAACTCGATGCTCATCGCATTGAGCTTCTGGCGCACCGACTTCTTGCGCACCGCCTGGCCCGGCATTATGAAGGTGCGGCCGACGTAGCGATTCTTGAAGAAACCCTCGCGATACTCGACGCCGAGCTTGTTGGCCACCTGCATGGCGGCCGGGCGCGAGGAATCGGGAATCGGCATCACCACGTCGATCTTGACGTCCTTCAACTCGCGCTTGATCTTCTCGGCGAGGTAGTCGCCCATGCGCAGGCGCACGTTGTAGACCGGCACGCCGTCGAGGCAGGAATCGGGACGCGCGAGATAGACCCACTCGAACATGCAGGGGTTCAGGCTCGGGTTCTCGGCGCACTGCTGGCTGTGGAAGCTGCCGTCCTGGCCAATGAAGATCGCCTCGCCCGGCGCCACGTCGCGCACGAACTCGAAACCGATGCCTTCCACGGCCACCGACTCGGACGCCAGCATCCACTCGACGCCCTGCTCGGTTTCCTGCTTGCCGATGCACAGCGGGCGGATGCCGCACGGGTCGCGGAAGGCGACCATGCCGTAGCCGGCGATCTGCGAGACGATCGCGTACGAGCCCTGGGCGCGGCGGTGCACGCCCGAGACGGCCTTGAACACTGCGGACGGATCGAGCTCGAGGCCGGTAGTGGCGAGCTGCAGCTCGTGCGCGAACACGTTCAGCAGCACTTCGCTGTCGGAATTGGTGTTGATGTGGCGGCGGTCGATCCGGAACATCTCGTCCTTGAGCTGTTCCATGTTCGTCAGGTTGCCGTTGTGCGCGAGCACGATGCCGAACGGCGCATTGACGTAGAACGGCTGCGCCTCGGCCTCGCTCGATGCCGAGCCGGCGGTCGGGTAGCGCACCTGGCCGATGCCCGCGGTACCCGGCAGGCTGCGCATGTTGCGCGTGCGGAACACGTCGCGCACCATGCCGTTGGCCTTGTACATGTGGAAGTTGCTGCCGTCCGCAGTCACGATGCCGGCTGCGTCCTGGCCGCGATGCTGCTGCAGCAGCAGGCTGTCATAGATGAGCTGGTTGACCGGGGAGTGAGAGATAAAACCTACGATGCCGCACATGGCATGGTCCTTCAAGGATACAAAAACGGTTTCGGCCGCTGCGTAATCAGATGTGGAGATATACGCAGCCAGCCCGTCGGGCAGGAGCGGCTTCAGATCACGCACGCCCTGCTCGGCGAAGGGACGCAACAGCCCGTTGCGCCAGAAATCCTGTTTCGGCAGCTCGGTCAGCCCGGCTGCGGCAACCAGCAGCAAGACCAGCAGCACGCCGCGCACCAGCCCGAACAGCAGCCCCAGCGAGCGATCCACGCCGCCTAGGCCGGTGGCCTGCGCCAGGCGCGACAGCAGCGCATTGGCCACGCCGGCGACCAGCACCACGCCGATCACGATCGCCCCGAAGGCGACCACCCACTGGGTCAGCGCCCCGCCCGGCCAGGTGGACGGAATATAGGGCAGCACGATGCCCACATAACGGCAGGCCACGAAGAACGCCACCAGCCAGCCGATCAGCCCGAAGATCTCGGAGACGAAGCCGCGCCACGCGCCGCGCAAGGCCGACAGACCGATCACCGCCAGCACGGCGTAGTCGAACGCAGTCAGCATCGGCGCTTACTGGGTCAGGCCCGCGTCGCGCACCTTCGCGATCGCGGCCGAGGCGGCCGCGCGGTCGGCGAACGGGCCCGCACGCAGCAGTGTAGTCGCGCTGCCGTCGGCCTGCTTGCGATGTTCGACATAGGCGGGCACCCCCGCCGCTTTCAACTTGTCGGCCCAGCCGCGCGCGGTGGCCTCGTCCGGGAACGAGCCGAGCTGCACCGCGAAGCGCGCGCCGGCCGGCTGCGACGGCGAGGCGCCGTTCGCGGGGGCCGCACGGGCGGGCGGCTGCGCCGCAGATGCGGCGGGCTTGGCTGCGGCCTGCTGCGAGCTTGGCGGTGAAGCCTGCTGCCGCACCGGCTTGGGCGGTGCCACAGCGGCATTGCTGTCGGAGGAATCGGGGTAAGACGTGGCGGATTGCGCCGTCTGCGTGTCGTCGGCGGCGCCCGAGGCGGGCGGCTCGTCGTACGCGACGCCCGCCTGCGTGTCGACCGGGTCCGGGTCGTGCGAGGCGCCCGCGTGGGCAGGCTTGTTCGGGATGTCGATCGCGATGTCGTCGGTGACGGGCTTCGGATGCGAATCGAGGATCATCGGCAGCACGATCACCGCGGCGACCACCAGCGCGATCGCGCCGACCAAACGCCGGCGCGCGCGTTGTTTCTCGGGGAGGGTCGGGTCGAGCATCATCGCGTCCGAGGGACGCTCGGCGCGGCGCGTGCGTCGCTCGACTCGCTCGCTGCGTACGGCCTGGGAGCCGGATTGCGACCCGCGCCGGGACGGCGCGTCGTCGTCTTTCTTCTTGCCGAACGAGAAGATTCCCATGTATGGCTGGTCCGAACTGCCCGTCAGTGTTGCTGCGATTTACGATAGGCCATCACGCCGGCCACCGTATAAAAGCTACCAAAGACTACGATTCTATCATTCTCCGAGGCCCGTTTCAGGGCATCTCGAAAAGCGTCCGCAGGCGTGGCGTGATGCGTCACGCTGCTGTCGGAGCCGTCTTCGACGCCCGCCTCGCGCAGTGCCGACTCGAGCGCCTCGGCCGACGCGGCGCGCGGTAGCGGCAGGTCGGTCACGCACCAGTGGTCGATCTCGCCTTTCAACTGCTTGAGCACGCCGGCGATGTCCTTGTCGCGCATCGCCCCGAACACTGCGTAAGTGTACGGAAAGAAACCCATGTTGCCGAGGTTTTGCGCGAGAACGGCCGCCGCGTGCGGGTTATGCGCAACATCGAGGACGATCGCGGGCTTGCCGGGCAGCACCTGGAAGCGCCCCGCCAGCTCGACGTTGGCCAGGCCCAGGCGGATATCCTGGGCCGACACCGGCAGGCGCGAGCGCAGCGCCTCCAGCGCGGCCAGCGCGGCCGAGGCATTGATCAGCTGGTTGGCGCCGCGCAGCGCCGGGTAGGCCAGCGCCGGGTAGCGCTTGTCGCGGCCCAGGTAGCTCCATTGCTGGCGTTCATTGCCCGGCTGCGCCTCGTAGCGGAAATCGCGACCGACCAGCCAGAGGTCGGCGCCGATCGACTCGGCATGATTGATCAGGGTTTGCGGCGGCGCGGGATCGCCGCAGATCGCCGGCGTATCGGCGCGGAAGATGCCGGCCTTCTCGAAGCCGATCTTCTCGCGCGTGTCGCCCAGGTATTCGGTGTGGTCGATGTCGATGCTGGTGACGATCGCGCAGTCCGCGTCGATGATGTTCATCGCGTCGAGCCGGCCGCCCAGGCCCACCTCGAGGATCACCGCGTCGATCCCGCTGTCGGCGAACAGGCGCAGGATCGCCAGCGTGGTGAACTCGAAATAGGTCAGCGTGACCGGCTCGGCCAGGCTCAGGCGCGCTGCCTCGACCGCCTCGAAATGTGGCGGCAGCAGTTCGTAAGCCACGTTCTGGCCGCCCAGGCGCGCGCGCTCGTTGAAGGCGATCAGATGCGGCGAGGTATGGCAGCCGACGCGATAACCCGCCTTCAGCAGGATGGTTTCGAGGAACGCGCAGGTCGAGCCCTTGCCGTTGGTGCCGCCGACCGTGATCACCGGGCACGAGAAGCTCAGTCCGAGCGCTTCCTTGACCTGGGTGATGCGGGCCAGGCCCATGTCGATGCCGACCGGATGCGCGGTCTCGAGGTGCGAGAGCCAGGCGTCGAGAGTAGGAAATGTGCTCATCTATACCACTGCGAATCTGCAGGAACGCTGAAAAACGAAAAACGCGCCGCCCGGCCGGGCCGGACGACGCGTCGGCATGGGCCGCGCGGCGCGGCGTGACTTACGCGAGCGCGTCGGCCGGCTGGCGCTGCAGCAGCGCGAGCAGCTGGGCAATCTCGTCGCGCATCTTGCGACGGTCGACGATCATGTCGATGGCACCCGACTTCAGCAGGAATTCCGAGCGCTGGAAGCCTTCCGGCAGCTTCTCGCGCACCGTCTGCTCGATCACGCGCGGGCCGGCGAAGCCGATCAACGCCTTCGGCTCGGCGATCACCACGTCGCCGAGGAAGGCGAAGCTGGCCGACACGCCGCCCATGGTCGGATCGGTCAGCACCGAGATGAACGGCAGCTTGGCTTCCGAGAGCTTGGTCAGCATCGCCGTAGTCTTGGCCATCTGCATCAGCGACAGCAGGCTTTCCTGCATCCGCGCGCCGCCCGAGGCCGTCACGCAGATGAAGGGCACGTGCTGCTCGAGCGCGTTCTGCGCGCCGCGCGCGAAGCGCTCGCCGACCACCGAACCCATCGAGCCGCCCATGAACGAGAACTCGAAGCAGGCCGCCACCACCGGCAGCGTGCGGATCGCGCCGCCCATCACCACCATCGCGTCGGTTTCGCCGGTTTCGTCCATCGCTTCCTTGAGGCGATCCGGGTACTTGCGGCTGTCCTTGAACTTCAGCGTGTCGGCCGGCACGATTTCCTGGCCGATCTCGTAGCGGCCTTCCGGATCGAGCAGCGCATCGAGGCGCTCGCGCGCGCCGATCCGCATGTGGTGATCGCATTTCGGGCACACGTGCAGGTTCGCCTCGACGTCGGAGCGGTACAGCACGGCCTCGCAAGACGGGCACTTGGCCCACAGCCCCTCGGGGATGCCCTTGCGGCTCTTCGGGTCGGTCTGCTTGATCTGCGGCGGCAACAGCTTGTCGAGCCAGCTCATCGTATGGTTTCCCTCATCAGAACGGGCCGGATCGTTCCGGCCCGCATTCGGTGTTTCTCGGTGTGTCGTGTGACGTCGCGCGGCGGCGGCCCGCCTCAGGCCGCCTTGGTCTCGCCGTCGAGCGCGGCGCGGATATCGGCGATGAAGCCCTTGAGCACGCCCACCGCCGCTTCCGGCGGGGCTTCCTCGAGCAATTGCACGAGGCGGCTGCCGATCACGACTGCGTCCGACACCTCGGCCACCGCGCGCGCCGTGGCGGCGTCGCGGATCCCGAAGCCGACGCCGACCGGAACCGGCACGCGCGACTTGATGGCGGGGATTTTACCCGCAATGCTGGAAACATCCAGATTTCCGGCGCCCGTCACCCCTTTCAGCGACACGTAATAGACATAACCGCTGGCGATCCGCCCCACTTCGGCCATCCGCTCCTCGGTCGAGGTGAGCGCCAGCAGGAAAATGGGGTCGATGCCGGCGGCGCGCATGCTGGCGGCAAAGCCGGCCGCTTGCTCGGGCGGATAGTCGACCACCAGCACGCCGTCCACGCCGGCCGAGGCGGCCGCCTCGGCGAAGGCCTCGGTGCCCATCCGCTCGATCGGGTTGGCATAGCCCATCAGCACCACCGGGGTGCGGTCGTCGCGCTCGCGGAAGCGCTTGACGTCGTCGAGCACGTGCCGCAGCGTCACGCCGCGCGCCAGCGCGCGTTCGGACGAGCGCTGAATCACCGGGCCGTCGGCCATCGGGTCCGAGAACGGCACGCCGAGCTCGATCACGTCGGCGCCGCCCTCGGCCAGCGCGTGCATGAATTCGACGGTTTTCGCCGGGTCAGGA
Organism: Burkholderia sp.; assembly: GCA_040946965.1. GTDB lineage: Bacteria > Pseudomonadota > Gammaproteobacteria > Burkholderiales > Burkholderiaceae > Burkholderia. The sequence goes on from JAYFRU010000008.1 coordinate 11,232, forward strand.
TCGCCCGCCGTGAGGAACGGGATCAGGCCCTTACGGCCCTGGGCGGCGAGTGCTGCAAAAGTGTTCTGGATACGGGACATGGTGTCGGTTTCCTGGATTCGATCGCGATCGACGGCAAGCGGCCCGTTCGGGCTCAGGCATCGGCCGGCGCGGCGAGCGCGGCCACGCGCTCGCGCGCGATCGCGCAATAACTCTCGTTGATCTCGTAGCCGATGAAGCGGCGTCCGTGTCGCGCGCTGGCCACGGCCGTGGTGCCGCTGCCCATGAATGGGTCCAGCACCACGCCGCCCGGCGGGCAGCTCGACAGCACTATCCGCTCGACCAGCTCGAGCGGTTTCTGGGTCGGGTGGTCGACTCGCTCCGCGTGCTGCCGATGCAGGCGCGAGACCGACCAGACGTCCTTCGGGTTGTAGCCCATCTCGAGCCACTTGCTGCCTTCGAACAGCTTGCGCGAACGCGCCTTCTTCGTTTCGGCGTCGTAGGGAATGCGGACTGGATCGAGATCGAAGTAATAGCCCTTCGATACCGCGAAAAACCCGATGTTGTCGTGCACCGAGGTGAAGCGGCGCGTGGTGCCGCCCATGCTCGGCACGCGTCGGTCCCAGATGATCTCGTTGACCATCGTCAGGCGCGTCTTCAGGAAGCTGAAGATTTCCGGCGCGTACTGCCAGGTGCAGAACACATAGAGCGAGCCGCTCGGCTTGAGCTTCGGGATCGCAAGCTCCAGCCACTGCCGGGTCCACACTAGGTGGGCCTCGCCTTGCAGCTTGTCAGAGTCGTTGCCGTAGTCCTTGCCGAGCCCGTAGGGCGGATCGGCGACGATCAGGTCGATCGACGCATCCGGCAGGCTCGCCGCATCGGTCAGGAAATCGCGGTGACGCAGCTCGATGCCGTCCGGCACTGCGGGTTCGGGACGCGCGGATGCGGCGGCGGCCGCAGCCGCCTCGCCCTCGCTCGCCGCCCCGCCGGCCGGCTCCTCGATCAGGTCGCGCATCCGGGCGTCAGAGCACGATGCCGCCGCGTTCCGCGACGGTATGCATGTCCTTGTCGCCGCGGCCCGACAGATTGACCAGCAGGATGCGGTCCTTCGGCAGGGTCGCGGCGAGCTTGGCGCCGTAGGCGATCGCGTGGCTCGACTCGAGCGCCGGGATGATGCCCTCGATCCGGCAGCAGTCGTGGAAGGCCTTCAGCGCTTCCTCGTCGGTGATCGGCACGTATTGCGCGCGACCGTTGTCCTTGAGCCAGGCGTGTTCGGGGCCGACGCCGGGATAGTCGAGGCCGGCCGACACCGAATGCGTCTCGATGATCTGACCGTCGTCGTCCTGCAGCAGGTAGGTACGGTTGCCGTGCAGCACGCCGGGGCTGCCGCCCGTCAGCGAGGCCGCGTGACGGCCCGTGTCGAGCCCGTCGCCGGCTGCCTCGACGCCGATCAGCTGCACTTCGGTATCGTCGATGTACGGATAGAAGATCCCCATCGCGTTCGAGCCGCCACCCACGCAGGCGATCACCGCGTCGGGCTGGCGCCCCGCCATCTCGGGCATCTGCACCTTGCACTCGTCGCCGATCACGCGCTGGAAGTCGCGCACCAGCATCGGGTAGGGATGCGGGCCGGCCACCGTGCCGATGATGTAGAAGGTGGTCTCGATGTTGGTGACCCAGTCGCGCATCGCCTCGTTGAGCGCGTCCTTGAGCGTGCGCGAACCCGATTCGACCGGCACTACGGTCGCGCCGAGCAGCTTCATGCGGTAGACGTTGGCGGCCTGGCGGCGCACGTCCTCGGAACCCATGTAGACGATGCATTCCATGCCGAAGCGCGCGCAGATGGTGGCGGTGGCCACGCCATGCTGGCCGGCGCCGGTCTCGGCGATCACGCGCTTCTTGCCCATCCGGCGCGCCAGCAGCGCCTGGCCGATCACGTTGTTGATCTTGTGCGCGCCGGTGTGGTTCAGATCCTCGCGCTTCAGGTACAGCTGCGCGCCGCCGAGCAGTTCGCTCCAGCGCTGCGCGTGGTAGATCGGCGAGGGGCGGCCGACGAAGTGTTTCAGCTCGCGGTTGTACTCGGCGACGAACTCGGGATCGTCGCGAAAGCGGTCGTAGGCTTCGCGCAGCTCGTCGAGCGCGTGGATCAGGGTTTCGGCGACGAACACGCCTCCATACGGGCCGAAGTGGCCGCGATCATCAGGAAGGTTGTACATGCTCGGGTCTCTCGACTGGGCCGGCCCAGCGCGTGCCGCGCCGGCCTTGTGCTCACTGGGCGTCCGCCACGCGCACCGCGCTCACGAACGCCGCCATCCGGGCGTGATCCTTCACGCCCTTCTCGCCCGGTACCTCGATGCCACTGGAGACATCGACCGCGTCCGGGCGGATCTGGCGTATCGCATCACCGACGTTTTGAGCGCTCAAGCCACCACTCAAAACGGCCCGATGCACGAGCTCTGCGGGAATAAGTGACCAATCGAAGACTTTGCCGCTGCCGCCGTAGTCCGGCACATGGGTGTCGAACAACAGGCCGCTGGCTGTCGAATAGTGATGTGCCGATTCTACCAAATCGGCGCGCTGCGTCGAGACCCCGACGCGCAAGGCGCGCATCCAGGGCAGCCGGGCCGCGCGAGCGAGCGCCAGGCACTGCTCCGGGGTCTCGTCGCCATGGAACTGCAGCGTGGTGAGCGGCACCGCGTCGAGCACGCGCGCCAGGTCGTCGGGCGTGGCGTTCACGAACAGGCCGACCGCCGAGACGAAGGGCGGCACGCGGCGCGCGAGTTCGGCGGCCTGCTCGATGGTCACGGCGCGCGGGCTCTTCGGGTAGAACACGAAGCCGACCGCGTCGGCGCCGAGCGCGACGGCATGGTCGACATCGGCGGGGCGCGACAGCCCGCACAGCTTGATGCGGGTGCGGGCTCGCGGCGTGGCGGCGGGGCCGCCGGCGGAAAGGGTCGTATCGGTCATCGTCAGGCGTTCCTGCTGGCGCGCGCCGCGAAGCTCGTTCGGCTCGCCGGCGCGCGGCTCGGGTTCGGTTGAGGCGCTCAGGGATGCGGGCTCGCGCCGGGCGCCGGGCCGTCGAGGTCGGCCCACACCGTGCTCCACGGCACGCTGCCGAGCTGCGCGGGCGGCACCGCGAATTCCTCAGGATAGCCGACATGCGCCAGGTACAGGCCGTCGGGCGGGAAGGTCGGCGCGGCGCGCTCGCGATTGCGCGCGACCAGCACCTCGGCGAGCCAGTCGGCCGGGTAGCGGCCGCAGCCCACCGCGATCAGGCAGCCCATCAGGTTGCGCACCATGTGGTGCAGGAAGGCGTTGGCGCGAAACCGGAAGTGGATGAAGCTGCCCGAGGCGCGGATATCGATCTGGTGCAGATGCTTGACCGGCGTCTTTGACTGGCATTCCGATGAACGGAACGAGGAGAAGTCGTGCTCGCCGAGCAGGTGCCGCGCGGCCTCGCGCATCGCCTCGATGTCGAGCGGGGTGTGGACCCAGCCGGCGCGCGAGGCCTGCATCGGCGAGCGCACCGAATGCACGCAGAGCGCGTAGTAGTAGGTGCGCTCGAACGCGGCGAAGCGGGCGTGGAAGCTGTCCGGCATCGACTTGGCCCACTGCACGGCCACCGTCGAGGGCAGGAAGGCGTTGGTGCCGCGCACCCAGGAGAAGTCGGTGCGATCGAGGTCCGTGTCGAAATGGACCACCTGGCCCAGGCCGTGCACGCCCGTGTCGGTGCGGCCGGCCACCACCGTCTGCAGGGGCACCAGCGCGAACGCCTTAAGCGCGCGCTCCAGCTCGTCCTGCACGGTCTTGCCGTGCGACTGCGATTGCCAGCCGCAGAACGCGGCGCCGTCGTACTGGATACCGAGGGCGATCCGCATCACGAGGCGTCGGCGAGTTTCGCGAGCATGGCGCGCGCGGCATCGCGCGTGTCGGCGCGGTTCGCGTCGATCACCTCGCCCAGCAGCAGGCGCGCGCCATGCAGATCGCCGAGCTCGACGTATTCAGAAGCCAGTTCGAGCTTGTTGCGCGCGATCTGGTCGAGCGCGGCCTCGGTCGGCGGCGGCAGCGTCGCGCCGGGGCCGGCCGGCAGGTCGAGGTCGAAATCGAGATTCAGCGCCCCGGACTGCGCGGCGCCGAAAGGCGTGAAGCCCGGGGCCGGACGGTTTTCGGGGATCGATTGGCTGGGTTCGTCGTCGAGCGGCAAGTCTTCGTCGGAGGGATCCGTCCCCGCATGCGCTGTCGACGAGGCAGGCAGGTCGCCCTTCTGCTCGCCGGTTTCATGCAGGTGGGCGGATTCGGACTGTTCGAGGCCCGCAGCCGGCAGGCGCGGATCAGGCAGACCGTTAGTTGCGTCATGCGATGCAAAATCGAGATCCGCGTCGCGCAGGCCGCTGCGTGGCGGCAGCGGCATGTCGAGGCTGTCGAGCGCGGACGCCGCATCGGCCGGGAATTCGTGCACGGGCACGCCGGACGAGACGGGATGAGTCAGTTCATTCAATTCGGTCAAGCTCGAAGGTTCGGCGGGAGCGGCCGGCGGTGCTGCCTCGAGCGGCGCCGGCACATTCCCGGGGTCGGATTGGCCCGGCGGCGGCTCGGCCGCGTCGGGCATCTTGGTATGCGCGGCCGGCTCGGCTGCGGGTGCTGCAGGTTCGGCCGGCGCGCTCGTCTCGTGGGTGACGGGCGCGGCGGCCGGTGCTTCGTTGGAAATCGTCGGCGGCGGGACGATCGGTTCGGCGGCAGGCTGCGTGGGCTCCTGATCGCGATGGTCGATCGAGGCCAGGGGCTCCGGCTCGGCCTGCGTGTGTTGGACCGCCGCCTCGGTGGCCAGCGCGCCGGCAGCTACGCCCGCCCCTGCCGTGGGGCCAGCGTCGGCATCGGGAGCCGACGGGTGCGGTGTGACGTCGACCTTCTCCGCAGCGCTAGCCGCTGGCGGTTCGGACTTCGCCGAGATAGGCGCCGCTTCGTCATCTAGCTCGGCGCGTTTGCGGCGTCGGAATGCGAAACCGAGGATCAGCGCCGCCGCCGCGACGGGCGCTGCCGAGGCCGGCACGGACGGCGCCGAGGCGCCGGAAGCCGGCTCCCCTTCGCTCGCCGCCGACGCGACGCTTGCCGGCGCCGCCTGCGAAGGCGCCGCTGCCGGCTTCGTCGCGGGGGGTGCCTTGTCCGGCGCGGGTTTGCCGATGCCATGCAACTGCAGCTCCATCAGCACGCGATTCTTCAAGGCGAGCAATTGCTGCAGGCTGGACGGACGCGCCTGCGGCTGGGTCGCCGGCGGCGCCGAGGCCGCCCGAGGCGTGGCCGATGCCCCACTGCCGGGGGCCAGCAACGCGGCCTCCGCCGCGCTCGACCCGACCGGCGGCGCGGTCTGGATCGAACCGCTCCAGGAGTGCGCGCTGGCCGGCTCGCCGGCGTTGCCGCCATTGGCATGCGGGGTGGCGCCCGGCTGCGTTGTCGGCGCCGCCGAGGACGTGCCTTGGGCGAGCGCCGCCGAAGTGGGTGCCGCCACGGCCACCGAAACGCCCGTAGCTGCGGCCGGCGAGGCGTCGGCCGGATGCGCCGGCGTCGATGCGTCGACATGCGATGCGCCCGCAGCCGACGAAGCGCCGGCCGTCGCCGCAGCGCCTGTCGCGGTGGTTGCCGCCGTCGACGGATGCGGCACCGAGCCACCGGCAGCCGGCGCGACAGTGGGATTGGGATGGGCGCCCGAAGGATTCGTCGCCGACGGCGCGACCGGAGCAGCCGCGCTGCCCGTATGCGGCGCGGCAGCGCCGGCCACGGCCGTCGCGGCGCTGCCGGCATGCGCGGCCGAGGCGCCCAGCGGTGCCGAAGCACCCGCCGCCGCCGGCGATGCCACCGACCCGCTCGCATCGAGCGGCGGCACCGTCAGCGTCGCCCCCACTTTCAGCCGGCTGGGATCGTGCTTCATGAAGGCCTGCGGATTCGCGGCGAACAGCGCGCGGCCGGCGCGCGCCAGCACGCCCGGATCGCGCGACTGCGTGGCGGCCACCGCGACATCGTTGAGCGACTGGCCCGGCCGGACCGTGATCGACAGCGGCGCATTCGCCTCGGCGTCGGACGGCGCGGCCTGCGCGAACACCGCGCCCGCGATCGCGCGAAGCGCGAACGACCGCAGCGAACGCGCGGCGCGTACTCGGGCGAGAGGGGAAATACCGGGGGAAAATCGCAGCGTCATCGGCACATTCGCCGCAGCAGCGCGCGGCCCTGGTTCGCGTTGGAAGGAGGACAGGATTCTGGACGTCGCGGGGGCGCATGGCGCCACGCGCGCGCGACGCCGATTGCGTCGTAGCCGCTTAGTTTACTTTACCCGCCGGCCATTTCGTCGAATTTGTGACGGCGGCCGTGTATCCAGGCAAGGCGCGGCCGCCGCGCGACGGGCACCAAAACGAAACGGCGTTCGCCGCCCCGGCGGAACACCGGGTACCGCGAACGCCGTCGCCGCCGTCCTTGCCGGACGCGGAGCGCTTCGGCTTACTTGTCGAGCAGGATGCGCAGCATGCGGCGCAGCGGCTCGGCCGCGCCCCACAGCAGCTGGTCGCCGACCGTGAAGGCCGACAGGTATTCGCCGCCCATCGCCAGCTTGCGCACGCGGCCGACCGGCACCGTCAGGGTACCCGTGACGACAGCCGGCGACAGGTCGCGCATCGAGGCCTCGCGCTCGTTCGGCACGACCTTCACCCAGTCGTTGGCCGAGGCGAGGATCGCGTTGACCTCGTCGAGCGGCACATCCTTCTTCAGCTTGATGGTGAGCGCCTGCGAGTGGCAGCGCATCGCGCCAATCCGCACGCACAGGCCGTCGACCGGGATCGAGCCCGGCTCGCCCATGGCCGGCTTGCCGAGGATCTTGTTGGTCTCGGCGCCGCCCTTCCACTCTTCCTTCGACATGCCGTTGCCGAGATCCTTGTCGATCCAGGGGATCAGCGAGCCGGCCAGCGGCACGCCGAACTGGCTGGTCGGCATCGCGTCGCCATTCATCGCGGCCAGCACGCGGCGGTCGATGTCGAGGATCGCCGAGGCCGGATCGGCCAGTTGCTCGGCCACCGTGCCGTGCAGCGTGCCCATCTGCGACAGCAGCTCGCGCATGTTCTGCGCGCCGGCGCCCGATGCGGCCTGGTAGGTCATGGCCGTCATCCAGTCGACCAGGTTCTCGCGATACAGGCCGCCCAGCGCCATCAGCATCAGGCTGACCGTGCAGTTGCCGCCGACGAAGTTGCGGGTGCCCTTGACCAGCGCGTCCTTGATCACGTCGATGTTGACCGGGTCGAGGATGATGACCGCGTCGTCCTTCATGCGCAGCGAGGAAGCCGCGTCGATCCAGTAGCCGTTCCAGCCTGCCGAGCGCAGCTTGGGGAACACCTCGTTGGTGTAAGCGCCGCCCTGGCAGGTGATGATCACGTCGCACTTCTTCAGCTCGTCGATGCTCGAGGCGTCCTTGAGCGTGGACTCGTTTTTCGCGAAGGCCGGTGCCTTGCCGCCCGCGTTGCTGGTGCTGAAAAACACCGGCTCGATCAGATCGAAATCGCCTTCTTCCTGCATGCGCTGCATCAGGACGCTGCCGACCATGCCACGCCAACCTACGAGACCTACGTTCATGACTAACCCTTTGCTTGAGAGCTTCCCCGCCTTTTCCGTCCCCCGTGTAACCGCGCGGGGAAATCAGGCGGGCACGACGGATGACGATCAGCTTTTCGTGATCGTTTTCGTGGAGACGATGGCACGCGTCAGCGCACGGGCCGTAATGCCGTGCAGCTTGAAGACCGGGGAGATCGAACGATTTTTCGCCATGCGAAAGAGTCTACACAAACCTGGTGGGCCGTACAACGGCCCGTCGTTGCCATCGCGGCGGGTGTCGCGCCGGTGCCGCATTTTTCCGAATCGACTGGAAAAACAGGCTCCGGAACGAGCGCCAGCCGCGCGTGCGTGCCGGCCGGGACCACCGCCGCGCCATCGCGGCACGGCGCCCGGCCGGGCGGCCATGCCTATAGCGCGGCGACCACCGCGTCGCCCATCTGGGCCGTGCCGACCTGCTGGCAGCCCGGGGTGGCGATGTCGCCGGTCCGGCAGCCCTGCTCCAGCACCGTCTGCACCGCGCGCTCGATGCGCTCGGCCTGCTTGCCGCGATCGAGCGAGTAGCGCAGCAGCATCGCGGTCGACAGGATGGTGGCGAGCGGATTCGCGATGCCCTTGCCGGCGATGTCCGGCGCCGAACCGTGCGAGGGCTCGTACAGGCCCTTGTTGTTCTTGTCGAGCGAGGCCGAAGGCAGCATGCCGATCGAGCCCGTCAGCATTGCGGCTTCGTCCGAGAGGATGTCGCCGAACATGTTGCCGGTGACGATCACGTCGAACTGCTTGGGCGCCTTGGCCAGCTGCATCGCCGCGTTGTCGACGTACATGTGCGAGAGCTCGACTTCGGCGTATTCCTTCGACACGTCGATCATGATGTCGCGCCAGAACTGCGAGGTCTCGAGCACGTTGGCCTTGTCCACCGAGAGCAGCTTCCGGTTGCGCTTCTGCGCGGCCTGGAACGCGACGTGGGCGATGCGGCGCACTTCGGGCTCCGAATAACGCATCGTGTCGAAACCCTCGCGCGCGCCGGCGAACGGACCGTCCGGCGCCTCGCGCGTGCCGCGCGGCTGGCCGAAGTAGATGTCGCCGTTCAGCTCACGCACGATCAGGATGTCGAGACCCGAGATCAGCGCCGGTTTCAGCGGCGAGGCATCCACCAGCTGTTCGTAGCAGATCACCGGGCGGAAGTTGGCGAACAGCTCGAGATGCTTGCGTAGCCCGAGGATCGCCTGTTCCGGGCGCAGCGCGCGCTCCAGCGAATCGTATTTCCAGTCGCCCACGGCGCCGAACAAGATCGCGTCGGCTTCCTTGGCCAGCTTCAGCGTGGCGTCGGGCAGCGGGTGGCCGGCAACCTCGTAGCCGGCGCCGCCGACCGGTGCCTGTTCGAGTTCGAATTGCTCGTCGAGGGCGTTCAGCACCTTCACCGCTTCGGTGACGATCTCCTGGCCGATGCCGTCGCCCGGCAGCACTGCAATCTTCATGCGATTTTCCTGAAAGAGTTGTGAGTTCGGAACCCGCGCGCCGCGCGCGCCTTCAGCCGATCAGACGATTGTTGAGCCAGGGCTGCTTGGCCAGGCGCTCAGCCTCGAACTGGCGGATCTTGTCGGCATGGCGCAGGGTCAGGCCGATGTCGTCGAAGCCGTTCAGCAGGCAGTACTTGCGGAAGCCCGACACCTCGAACGGGTATTCGCGGCCGTCGCCGGTGCGCACCAGCTGCGCCTCCAGGTCGATGGTCAGCTGGTAGCCGTTGAACGCGTAGGTGTCGTTGAACAGGTGGTCGACCTGCTGCTCGGTCAGCACGATCGGCAACAGGCCGTTCTTGTAGCAGTTGTTGAAGAAAATGTCGGCGAAGCTCGGCGCGATGATGGCCCGGAAGCCGTATTGCTGCAGTGCCCAGGGCGCGTGCTCGCGCGAGCTGCCGCAGCCGAAGTTCTTGCGCGCCAGCAGCACCGAGGCGCCCTGGTAGCGCGCCTGGTTCAACACGAAGTCGGGATTGAGCGGGCGCTTGGCATTGTCCTGGCCGGGCTCGCCACGGTCGAGATAGCGCCATTCGTCGAAGGCGTTCGGGCCGAAGCCGGTGCGCTTGATCGACTTGAGGAACTGCTTCGGGATGATCGCGTCAGTGTCGACGTTTTCGCGATCGAGCGGCGCCACGACGCCGGTATGCACTGTGAATTTTTCCATGATCCGTTTCCAGATTGGACGCCGGCCCCAGGGCCGGCGCTCGACTGTCCTTCGGTTAGCCCGTCACGCGGCGATCAGTTCGCGGCGCGCGTGATCGCGCGGCCTGCGGCGTTGATGTCCTCGCCCACGCCGGCCACCGTATGGCAGGCGGCCAGCCCGAATACCATGCCAGCCAGGGCGATGGCCGCCACCAGGCGGCCGACGATGAGGTTGCGGTTGTTGCGCATGCTTATCCGAGCCGGCGAATGTCGACGAAATGGCCCTCGATGGCAGCGGCTGCCGCCATCGCCGGGCTGACCAGGTGGGTGCGGCCGCCCGCGCCCTGCCGACCCTCGAAATTGCGGTTCGAGGTGGAGGCGCAGCGCTCGCCCAGCTCGAGGCGGTCGGCGTTCATCGCCAGGCACATCGAGCAGCCCGGCTCGCGCCATTCGAAGCCGGCGTCCTTGAACACCTGGTCGAGCCCTTCACGCTCGGCCTGCGCCTTCACCAAGCCCGAGCCCGGCACCACCATCGCCAGGCGCACGTTGGCGGCGACGCGGCGGTTCAGCTTCTTCACCACGTAGGCGGCCGCGCGGATGTCCTCGATGCGCGCATTGGTGCAGGAGCCGATGAAGATCTTGTCGACCTGGATCGATTCGATCGGCATGTTCGGCTCGAGCGCCATGTAAGTGAGCGCGCGTTCCATCGCGTCGCGCTTGACCGGATCCTTCTCGCGCTCGGGATCGGGCACGCGGCCGTCGACCGCCGTGACCATTTCCGGCGAGGTGCCCCAGGTCACCTGCGGGACGATGTCGGCCGCCGTCAGCTCGACCACGCGGTCGAACTGCGCGCCATCGTCGGAGCGGAAGCCGCGCCAGTACTGCACGGCCTGGTCCCACTCGGCGCCGCTCGGCGAGAACGGGCGATCCTTGAGGTAGTCGATGGTGGTGTCGTCCACCGCGACCATGCCGGCGCGCGCGCCCGCCTCGATCGCCATGTTGCCGACCGTCATGCGGCCTTCCATGGACAGCGAGCGGATCATCGAGCCGCCGAACTCCATCGCGTAGCCGGTGCCGCCGGCCGTGCCGATCTTGCCGATGATGGTCAGCACGATGTCCTTAGCGGTGCAGCCGCGCGGCAGCTGCCCCTCGACCTTGATCAGCAGGTTCTTGCTCTTCTTCTGCAGGAGCGTCTGCGTGGCCAACACGTGCTCGACTTCCGAGGTGCCGATGCCGTGCGCCAGCGCGCCGAACGCGCCATGCGTGGAGGTATGCGAATCGCCGCAGACGATGGTCATGCCCGGCAGCGTCGCGCCCTGTTCCGGCCCGACGATGTGCACGATGCCCTGGCGCACGTCGTTCATCTTGAACTGGGTGATGCCGAAGCTGTCGCAGTTCGCGTCGAGCGTGTCGACCTGCAGCTTCGAGACCGGATCGGCGATGCTGTGGGTGCGATCGGTGGTGGGGACGTTATGGTCCGACACCGCGAGGTTGGCGCTGATGCGCCAGACCGGGCGCTCGCCCATCTTCAGCCCCTCGAACGCCTGCGGGCTCGTCACCTCGTGCAGCAGGTGACGGTCGATGTAGAGTAATGCGGTGCCGTCCTCCTCGGTGTGGACGACGTGCGAATTCCACAATTTGTCGTAGAGAGTCTGTGCCATGGCATGTGGGGTTTGTGGTGACGACGGTTCCTTCTGGTTCGGTCGATTATGCCACCAAGATTGCCGCCCGGCACTACCAGGATGAGGAAAAACCCAATAAAAACAGCAGGTTGAGTGCTAGTTTCAATACCTGGATAAGTGCTACCGGGCAAAAGGGGCGCTAACGGCTCGCCCCGCGCCGGCTCAGCCCAGCTCGTACTGCACGCTCACCTGCCCCTTCTTCTCCTTGACCTTAGAGGCCAGTTCAAATTCCCCGTGAGGGGGCTGTTTACTTTCGCGGCGAGCTGGTAACCTTGGGCACCGGAGCAACGGGAACTCAAGGATGGCAGCGCCGATCATTGACGACGCATTGTGGAAACTGATCGAA
>JAYFRU010000009.1:0-22851 GCA_040946965.1 Burkholderia sp.
GCCTCTGGCTAACACTTCCCCTTGTCGGGCGTGTAGAGGACTTTCACCTCCAAGTGTGTGCGCCCAGCCGGGCGCACGGACGAAAAAAACGGACTGGAAACAGTCCGTTTTTCGTTTGCCGAGCCGAGAGGATCGGCGCGCCTTCAGCCCGCCAGCCCGAGTCGTTCGCAGATCGCCCGCGTCGGCATGGCCAGGTTCAAGGTATAGAAATGCAGGCCCGGCACTCCCTGCTTGATCAGCTGGTCGCACATCGCGGTGATCACGTCGGTGCCGAAGGCGCGGATCGACTCGCGGTCGTCGCCGAAGCTCTCGAGCCGGCGCGCGATCCAGCGCGGCACTTCGGCCCCGCACATCTCGGAGAAGCGCATCAGCTGCGAGTAGTTCGTGATCGGCATGATGCCGGGCACGATCGGCACCTCGACGCCCAGCCGCGCGGCATCGTCGACGAAACGGAAGTACGCGTCCGCGTTGAAGAAATACTGCGTGATCGCCGAATTCGCGCCGGCCTTCACCTTGTCGGCGAAGTGCTGGAGGTCCTGCTTCGGCGAACGCGACTGCGGATGGTATTCCGGGTAGGCGGCCACCTCGAGGTGGAACCAGTCGTCGTGCTCGGCGCGGATGAAGCGCACCAGGTCGGAGGCATAACGCAGCTCGCCGACCCTGCCTATGCCCGAGGGCAGGTCGCCGCGCAGCGCCACGATCTGGCGGATGCCGTGCGAGCGGTACTGGCCCAGGATCGCGCGCAGGTTGTCCTTCGACGAGCCGATGCACGACAGGTGCGGCGCGGCCGAGAGGCCGTCCTTCTGCATGTCGAGCACGGTGTCGAGCGTGCCTTGCTGCGTCGAGCCGCCGGCGCCGAAGGTCACGGAGACGAACTTCGGCTTGAGCGGCAACAGCTGCGCGCGCGTGGCACGCAGCTTGTCGGCGCCCTCCGCCGTCTTCGGCGGGAAGAATTCCAGGGAGAGTTCGATCGGTTTCATGATTCGGGAGGGATCCCCGTCAGCCCAGGTTGCGCTGGCCGAAGATCAGGGCGGACAGGAGCCACGACACGATGCTGTACAGGATCGACCCGAAGAGCGCCGACCAGAATCCCGATACCTCGAAGCCCTTGAGCAGCGAGGACGCGAACCAGAAGCAGAGCGCGTTGACCACCAGGATGAACAGGCCGAGCGTGACGATCGTCACCGGCAGGGTCAGCAGGATCAGCACCGGTCGGATGATGGTGTTGATCAGGCCGAGCACGACCGCGACGATGAGCGCCGTCCCGAAGCTCTTGATGTGGATCGAGGGCACCAGGTAGGTGATGATCAGCAGCGCGAGGGCATTGATGATCCAGGTCAGGATGACGGTCATGTGAAGGGCTCCTAATGCAAAAAACCGGGCCGCGCATGCGGCCGGCGCGATGCGCGGCGCGCTACGCCCGTGCCCGGCACGAGGCCGGGCGCGGGATCAGTAACGGTAGTGGTTCGGCTTGAACGGACCGTCCTGCGACACGCCGATGTACGAGGCCTGCTCGGTCGACAGCACCGTCAGGTTGGCGCCGATGCGGGCCAGGTGCAGGCGCGCGACCTTCTCGTCGAGGTGCTTGGGCAGCACGTAGACCTTGTTCTCGTACTGCTCGCCGCGCACGAACAGTTCGATCTGCGCGAGCGTCTGGTTGGCGAACGAGTTCGACATCACGAAGGACGGATGGCCAGTCGCGCAGCCGAGGTTGACCAGGCGGCCTTCGGCCAGCAGGATCACGCGCTTGCCGTCCGGGAAGATGATGTGGTCGACCTGCGGCTTGATGTTTTCCCACTGGTACTGGCGCGTCGACGCGATGTCGATTTCCGAGTCGAAGTGGCCGATGTTGCAGACGATCGCGTTGTGGCGCATCGCCTTCATGTGGTCGTGGCCGATCACGTGGAAGTTGCCGGTGGCCGTGACGAAGATGTCGGCCTTGTCGGCCGCGTATTCCATCGTCACCACGCGGTAGCCCTCCATGGCCGCCTGCAGCGCGCAGATCGGATCGATTTCGGTGACCCACACGGTCGCGCCCAGGCCGCGCAGCGACTGCGCGCAGCCCTTGCCCACGTCGCCGTAGCCGGCTACTACGGCGATCTTGCCGGCGATCATCACGTCGGTGGCGCGCTTGATGCCGTCCACCAGCGATTCACGGCAGCCGTACAGGTTGTCGAACTTCGACTTGGTGACCGAGTCGTTGACGTTAAAGGCCGGGAACGGCAGGCGGACGTCCTTTTCCATCTGGTACAGGCGATGCACGCCGGTGGTGGTCTCTTCCGTCACGCCCTTGATGTGGGCCAGGCGCTTCGAGTACCACTGCGGGTCGATGTCCAGGTGCGCGGCGATCGACTTGTAGAGCGCCACTTCTTCCTCGTTGGTCGGCTTGCCGATCACCGAGCGGTCCTTCTCGGCCTTCGAGCCGAGGATCAGCAGCAGGGTCGCGTCGCCGCCGTCGTCGAGGATCATGTTGGCGAACTCGCCGTTCGGCCATTCGAAGATGCGGTGCGAGTATTCCCAGTATTCGTCGAGCGTCTCGCCCTTGTAGGCGAACACCGGCGTGCCGGCTTCGACGATCGCGGCGGCTGCGTGGTCCTGGGTCGAGAAGATGTTGCACGAGGCCCAGCGCACGTCGGCGCCGAGCGCCTTGAGCGTCTCGATCAGCACGCCCGTCTGGATCGTCATGTGCAGCGAGCCGGCGATGCGCGCGCCCTTGAGCGGCTGCGCTGCCTTATATTCGTCGCGGATCTGCATCAGGCCGGGCATTTCGGTCTCGGCGATGGTCAGTTCCTTGCGGCCCCAGGCAGCCAGTGCCAGGTCGGCGACGAGGTAGTCTTGCGAGGCTTTCGAGTCGATAACGGCGTTCATCACGCCCTCCTTTCTTGGTCAAAGATTGGTGACGTGAGCGCCGTTCAGAGTGCGGCGGGCCTGGCCGGCGCGGCAAGTCGGGAAGACTCGGCGCCAGGCGGGCGAGTGCCGCGCGGTGAAGATTTCCAAGCCTGGCAGGCCGATGCCTGTCGCAACGCTCCTTGGAAACGTGCAGCGATTGTAGCAAAGAGCCGCGAAGAATTCCCGCACGCGCAATGCGGGAATACGTATCTATTTGAAATCGCCGCGATCGGTCCCGAGATGCCGGGACGCGCCGCGCGCGCCCGCGCGGCGGCCGGCCCCAGGCCTGCTCGCGCAGGCGCGCCACCGCCTGGCTGTGCAGCTGGCACGCCCGCGATTCGCTGACTTCCAGCACCGCGCCGATCTTGCGCAGGTTCAGGCCCCGTTCGTAGTACAGCGACATCAGCAGCTTCTCGCGCTCGGGCAGCCGCTCGATGGCCTCCACCAGCGCGGCGCGCAAATGGTCGTCGAGCAGCGCGGAAAGCGGGTCGGAATGATCGACGCGATAGCGGTCGAGGAAGGGCTCGTCGTCGGCCGAGCGGTCGAAATCCTCGTAGTAGATCAGCTGGCTGCCGTGCAGGTCCTGCAGCATCGACTGGTAATCGGGCAGCGGCATCTCCAGGTGCGAGGCGATCTCGCTCTCGTTGGCGAAACGGCCGAGCTGCTGCTCGACGCGATGCACGGCCTGCTCCACCTCGCGCGAGGTCTTGCGCAGGCTGCGCGGCAGCCAGTCGTTGCTGCGCAGCTCGTCGAGCATCGCGCTGCGGATGCGCTGGGTGGCATAGGTCTCGAACTGCGCGCCCTGGTCTTCCTTGTAGCGGCTCGCGGCATCGAGCAGGCCGATCATGCCGGCCTGGATCAGGTCGTCGAGGTCGACGCTGGCCGGCATCTTCGCGACCAGCTGCAGCCCCAGGCGACGCACCAGCGGTGCGTACTTGGCGAGCACCTCGGCTTGCCCCATCCCGGCTTCGGCCATCGTCGCGGACGTGGACAGTTTTCCTTGAGCGTTGTACATCGGCTCCCTCCAGAGTGCCCGTGGGTCAGGCGGCGTGCGCCGCGCCCCGTTCGATCGCCGGATGTCCGGCATCGGCCAGTACAGCAGGTCCTGCGCGATCTGTCGGTAGTCGCGCGCGGCGGCCGCCGAGGGGAAGGCGTCGACCACCGTGTCACCAGCTCGCGGGCGCGCGCCACCAGCGGGTCGGCGCTCACGTAGCCGCCCTCGTCGAGCGCCACGCTCAGGTAGCGGCTCGCCACCCCGGCCAGGTCCTCGTAGGCCGCGCGCGCGTCGGCCGCGCTCTGCACGTGGTTGACCAGCACCCGGAACTGCGCGAGCGCGTGCGCGTAATGGAGCCACTTCATGCAGGCATAGGCCTCGGTGATCGCCGGGCCCGCCACGCGGGTCACCACCAGCACGTCGTGGGCGGCGCGCGCGAGCGCCGAGAACGCGCCTTGCGCGTCGCGCTGCGCATCGACCAGCACGATGTCGGCCGCGCCGTCCAGGTAGGCCGCAAGGCGGGCATCGTCATAGCCGTCGCGCGCCAGCTCGGAAGCCACTCAGATCGAGAAGCCAGCCGCGTGACGCACCGTGCTGCCGGTGCGCACCCAGGAGCCGGCCAGCGTGGCGGCGGCCGAATCCACGTCCGAGCGTTCGTCGACCACCAGCACGTCCTTGCCCAGCGCGGCCAGCGCCGCCGCCAGGTTGACCACCGTGGTGGTGCAGCCGATCCCGGCCGGGCCGCCCGTCACCGCGACGATGCGCGTCGCGCGGCCGGCCAGCAGGCGCCGCAGCTCTTCGGCTTGATCGGTGGTGTGCTTATCCAAAGTAGACCTCGTGATGTCCGGCGCCCGGGCGACCGGCAAGGGCCGACAGCATGCCGGGCAGTTCGTCGTCGTGCGGCACGCAGAAGGCGCTCTTGAGCAGGAACTTGCGGGTCGCCACGTAGAGGTTCTCCGGCACCTTCTGGCCGGTCGACACGTAGTGGACCGGCAGCTGGTAGCGGATCACGGTGTCGAGCACGCCGCCCAGGTTGGTGGCCTCGTCGAGCTTGGTCAGGATGCAGCCGGCCAGGTCGGGCTGGCCCTCGCCGCGATAGGCCTGCACCACCTCGTTGAGGGTGTCGCCGTGGCTGGTCGCGTTGAGCAGCAGCAGACGCTGCGCCGGCGTGTCGGCGCCCTGCAGCATGGCGATCTGGTCAGACACGGTGCGGTCGCGCTGGCTCATGCCGATCGTGTCGATCAGCACGATGTGCTTGTTGCGCAGCTCGGAGAGCGCGAGCTGCAGGTCGCCGCCGTCCTTCACCGCGTGCACCGGCACGCCGAGGATGCGGCCGAAGATGCGCAGCTGCTCGTGGCCGCCGATCCGGTAGCTGTCGGTGGTCAGCAGGGCCACCTTGCTGGCGCCGAAGCGCATCACGCAGCGCGCCGCGAGTTTGGCGGTGGTGGTGGTCTTGCCCACCTCGGTCGGGCCCATCAGCGCGAACACGCCGCCGCGCTCCATCAGCGCATTCTCGCTGTCGAGCACCGGCAGGTTGCCGGCCAGCACCGATTCGACCCAGTCGCAGGCGCCGTCGAAGCTGCCCGCAGCCAGCTCGGCCGGCAGGTTGTCGACCACGGTGCGCACCAGCTGCGCCGAGAAGCCGGCCGAGAACAGGCGCTTGGTCAGCGCGCCGTGCAGCGGGCTGCGGCGCTGGCGATTGCCCCAGACCAGCCCGGCGAACTGCTCCTCCATCATGCCGCGCATCGCGCTGAGCTCGTTCATCACGGTCTCGTTGACGATCCGCTCGATGCGCGCATTGATTTCGTCGGCGATCGCGGCACTCGCGGGGTTCGCCAGGTTCGCGGCGCGCGCGGCCGGCGCGACGATCTCGTCATGGCGGCGCGTCAGGTGCCGGGCATGCTCGACCAGCCAGGGGGCGGGCGTCGAGGCCGAAGGCGCGGCCTCGGCGGCCGGCGCGGCGCTCGCCTCGAGCGCTTCGTCATGCGCGGCCGGGCTGTTCTCGTCGGCCTCGGTGCTGGCGCCGAACACCGAGGAGAACAGATCGCCCGAGGCATAGGGATTGGGCGGCATCGCCAGGCGCGGCACGGCCTCGGCCGACGCCGGACGCGCGGCGGGCAGCAGCGCGCGCGCCGTCGCGGCCAGCTCGGCGTCGGCGAGCGCGACGATCTCGACCGAGCCGTCCTCGAGCGTGCGGTTCGACAGCACCACGGCATCGCCGCCAAGCGCCTCGCGCACCAGACGCAGCGCGTCGCGGCTGGTCGGTCCGATGAATTTGCGGATGTTCAAGCGTGACCCCGATGACGTTCGTGACTTTGATCGTGCGTGTTTCCGGCACTTCGGCGTAGGACAGCACTTTTAGTTGCGGCAGGCTGCGGCGCAGGAAGCGCGCGAGCATCGCCCGCAGCGCGTGCTGCACCAGCAGCACCGGCGGCAGGCCCATGTTCTGCTGCCGGAGCATCGCGTCCTGCGTGCCCATCAGCAGCGTCTGCGCGAGCCCCGGCTCGAGGCCGGGATTCGCGCCGGTGGCGAGCGCCTGCGAGAGCACCCGCTCGAGATTCGCGTCGAGCCCCATCACCTGCATCTCGCCCGAGCCCGGATACCACTGCTGGGTGATCGCGCGCCCCAGCGCCAGCCGCACTGCGGCGGTCAGCTCGTAGGGATCGGTGATGCGGCCGGCCTGCTCGGAAACGGCCTCGATGATGGTGCGCATGTCGCGGATCGGCACGCCTTCCTCGAGCAGGTTCTGCAGCACGCGCTGCAGGGTGGTCAGCGAGACCGTCTTGGGCACCAGGTCCTCGATCAGCGAGGGGGCGTCGCGCCCGGTGCGCTCCAGCAGCGCCTGCACTTCCTGGCGGCCGAGCAGCTCGGCGGCGTGCTGCACCACCAGGTGGTTCAGGTGGGTGGCCACCACGGTGCTGGCGTCCACCACCGTGTAGCCATAGACCTGCGCCGTCTCGCGCTGCGACACGTCGATCCACACCGCCGGCAGGCCGAAGGCGGGGTCGCGCGTCTGCGCGCCGGGCAGCGCGGCCGTCACCTGTCCCGGGTTGATCGCCAGCCACTGGCCGGGGAAGGCTTCGCCGGTGCCGACCTCGACGCCCTTCAGGGCGATCCGGTAGCCGTTGGGACGCAGTTCGAGGTTGTCGCGGATATGGATCACCGGCGGCAGGAAGCCGATTTCCTGCGCGAACTTCTTGCGGATGCCCTTGATGCGCTTGAGCAGTTCGCCGTCGCCGCTGTTGTCGACCAGCGGGATCAGCCGGTAGCCGACCTCCAGCCCCAGCGTGTCGATCAGCGTCACGTCCTCCCAGGTTGCCTCGTGGCTGTCGGCCGGCAGCGGGGCGGGCGGGGCGATCTCGGTGAGGTCGCCGGCCGCGTGCCGGGCCGCCTCGCGGCGGCGCATCACGCGCGCCATCCAGATCGAGCCCCCGCCGAGCAGCAGGAACGCGAAGTGAGTCATGTTGGGAATCAGGCCCATCATCACGATGATGGTGCCGGTGATGGTCAGCACACGCGGATTGGTGAACAGCTGCCCGGTGATCTGGGTGCCGATGTCCTCGTCGGTGGCCACCCGCGAAACGATCACGCCGGCCGCGGTCGAGATCACCAGCGAGGGGATCTGCGCGACCAGGCCGTCGCCGATGGTCAGCAGCGTGTAGTTCTTGCCGGCTGCGGCGAAGCTCATGTCGTGCTGGACGATGCCGCCGATCAGCCCGCCGATCACGTTGATCGCCATGATGATCAGGCCGGCGATCGTGTCGCCGCGCACGAACTTCGAGGCGCCGTCCATCGAGCCGTAGAACTCGGCCTCCTGGGCCACCGCCACGCGCCGCTTGCGCGCCTGTTCCTCGTTGATCAGGCCGGCGTTGAGATCGGCGTCGATCGCCATCTGCTTGCCCGGCATCGCGTCGAGCGTGAAGCGCGCCGACACTTCGGCGATCCGCCCCGCGCCCTTGGTGATCACCGTGAAGTTGATGATCATCAAGATCACGAACACCACGATGCCGACTGCGAAGTTGCCGCCCACCAGGAAGGGGCCGAAGGCCTCGATCACCTGGCTGGCCGCGTCGGGGCCGGTATGGCCCTCCAGCAGCACCACCCGCGTGGAGGCCACGTTCAGCGACAGCCGCAACAGGGTGGAGAACAGCAGCACGCTGGGGAAGGCCGCGAAATCGAGCGGCTTCATGGTGTACATGCTGACCAGCAGCACCATCACCGACAGCGCGATATTGAAGGTGAACAGCAGATCCAGCAGCAGCGGGGGCAGCGGCAGGATCATCATGCCGAGGATCATGCAGATCAGGATCGGGCCCGCCAGCGCGCGCAGGTTGGCCACGTCCAGCCGGCCGACGTGCTTGCCGAGCGCTCCGGTGGGCGTGCTCATGCGGCACCTCCGTCACGGCGCGCGGCGCCCTCGCCCAGCACCTCGGCCGCTTCCTCGGCCTCGTCCTGCTCCGACACGCCCGCGCCCTTGTCCAGCGCGACCGGCACGTCCAGGTCAGTCGGCTCGGCCGGGAACGCGCCGCCCTCGCTGCGGAAGCGCTTCAACTGGTAGACCCAGGCCAGCACCTTGGCCATCGCCGAATAGAGCGGGCCGGGAATCTCGCGTTCGAGTTCGACGTTGTGATACAGCGCGCGCCAGCGGCAGCGCCTCCAGGATCGGCACGCGATGCTCCTCGGCCAGTTCGCGGATCCGCGCGGCCACCAGGTTGATGCCCTTGGCGACCACCTTGGGCGCGCGCATCTCGCCGTCGCTATAGCGCAGCGCCACGGCGAAATGGGTCGGGTTGGTGACCACCACGTCGGCCTTGGGCACGTTGGCCATCATGCGGCGCCGCGCCATGGCGCGCTGCTGCTGGCGGATCCGGCCCTTCACGTGCGGATCGCCCTCGTTCTCGCGATGCTCGCGCTTGACCTCTTCCTTGGTCATGCGCAGCTTCTTGTTGTATTGCCAGAGCTGGTAGGGCACGTCCATGCCCGCCACCACC
The DNA here is from genome assembly GCA_040946965.1 of Burkholderia sp. Taxonomy (GTDB): domain Bacteria; phylum Pseudomonadota; class Gammaproteobacteria; order Burkholderiales; family Burkholderiaceae; genus Burkholderia. The sequence goes on from JAYFRU010000009.1 coordinate 8,875, forward strand.
AGCATGCCGGCCACCGTTACGCCGCAGCACACGGCCACCAGGTGCAGGGTGTCGGCCAACGCCTGGTGCAGCGGCAGCATCATCAGGCCGAGCAGTTCCTCGCGGCTCTTCCAGATCGCGATGCCGCCCACCACCAGCGTCTTGGCCAGCGCCATGCCGCACTGGATCAGCCCCTGCAGCTAGAAGATCCGGCCCAGCCCGCTGATCGGGTTGAGCCGGTCGAACTTGAAGCCAATCGCCTTGCCCGACAGCAGCCAGCCGCCCAGCGCGATCGGCGCGACGAGCGCCGCCAGGCCGGTCAGCGCCAGCACCGGCGCGAGCGCCGAGAGCCCTTCCATGCCGGCGCGGCCGGCGCCCGTGAGCATCGCGTGGGTGTCGAAGGCGGCAGCGCGATCGAAGCCCAGCGAGCCGCGCAGCATGGCGCGCAGGTGCTCGCCGATCGGGCCCGACAGCATCCACGCCCCGTAGAAACCCGCCGCCAGCAGCGCGAACGAGGGCAGGTCGCGCGAGCGCGCGACCTGCCCTTCCTCCCGCGCCTTTTCACGGCGCCGGGGGGTGGCCTCTTCGGTTTTCTCGAGATCGCTGTCCTCTGCCACTGCAGCCTCCGGGCGAAAATGGCGGAATGCCATTTCCAGTGCATCGATTATTGATGGAGGTGTCGAGCGGCGATCGGTCGAGGAAAGCGGGGAAACCGGGGTATTTCCGACGATGGAAGGCGGGGGCGGTAAAAACGACAGGGCATGCAGCAACCGGAACGGGCAAGCGGGCGCGAGCCGGGAAATGACGCCGCAGCGGGGCGCAGGCGCCGAAGCACGACGGCAGGCGCGACGCCGGAACGCGCAGGCGGGAGCGGCGCGGGAACGCGGCAATCCGGAAGCCGGGCCGCCGAGGCGGACGCGGGGGACGCTCGGCCGACAATCGCCGGCCGCCTCGCCCACGGCTGGCCGCCCGCGCTCACCGCTCCGCGCCGGGCGTCCTCAGCCGGCGGCGGCGCGCTCCAGCTCGGCGAGATCGAGCTTCTTCATGTTCATCAGGGCGGCCATCATCCGGCCCGCGCGCGCCGCGCCGCCCTCGCCGAGCAGGGCCGGCAGCTGGACCGGCACGATTTGCCAGGACACGCCGAAGCGATCCTTGAGCCAGCCGCACTGCTGGGCGTCGGCCTCGCCGCCCTCGGCCAGGGCGGCCCAGTAGCGGTCGATCTCGTCCTGGGTCCGGTAATTGACCACGAAGGACACCGCCGGGCTGATGCGGAACACCGGGCCGCCGTTGATCGTCGAGAAACCCTGGCCGGCCAGCTCGAAGGCCACCGTCATCACCGTGCCCTCGGGCTGGCCGGCGGCCCGCGCGCCCTCCTTGCCGTAGCGGGCCACGCGCGTGATGCGCGAATCGTCGAACACCGAGACGTAGAAATTCGCGGCCGCCTCGGCCTGCTGGTCGAACCACAGGAACGGCGTGATGCGCTGGATCGACGGCCGCGCCGTCGCCGGGATGGAATGTCATCGCCTGCCTCCTTGCGGGGCTGGACCGCGTCGCGGGCCGGCCCTCGATGCGCCTAGGGACGCCGCGCCGGCATCGCGCGGCCGAACCTCGATGATAGGCGAGCGCGCCGGCCTCATCCCGAATGAAAAAGGGCGCGACCGCCGCGCGGGCCGCGCTGGCCCGTCAGAGCGCGACGTAAGGCGTTTGCGTGCCGCCCAGGTTGCGCCGGTCGAAGCCGAAGTAGATGTTGCGGCCGAAGAAATGCGGCAGCCCGAAGTCGAGCGTCGCGCTCTGGCCGAACGGCCCGCCCAGGTTGGCCAGCGCGAAGCCGTTGGTATTGAACAGCGTCTGTGCATTGGCGACCGAGAAGTTCACCGCGAGGCTGCTCAGGTCGGCGCCGGTCAGCGTCGCCGTCAGATTCTGCGTGGCGCTCGGGCAATAGAACGCCGCATTGTTGCTGCAGGTCGGCAGCGGCGTGCTGCTGTTGGAGTCGAAGAAGTAAGCGTTCGAGCCGGTATCGAAGAACGCCGAGGTGATCGCGCGGCCCTGGAAGGTCCCGGTCACGTTGCCTGCGGTGGTGGTGCCCAGCACCGTGACGCCCGTTGCCGGCAGCGCCGAGCCGACGCCCAGCGTCAGGGTGCCGCTCGCGTTGCCGCCGCTGGGCGTGCCGAGCTGGACGATCACGCCGTCGTTGTTGCTCGGGAAGCGCGCCACCGGATTGGCCACCTGGCGGTTCAGCGCCACCGTGGTGCGGGTGCAGGTGCCGTTCGACGGGCAGGAGTAGTAATTGCTGTTGGCCGTCGAGTTGACGCAGGCGCTGCCGCAGTCGAACGGAGCCTGGCCGACCCCGAGGATGCCGTTGGCGCCGAGCGCCGCCACCGAGTTGGCCGAGCTGCCGCCGTTCGAGCAGGAGCTGGGCACGTTCGAGGTGCCGAGGTCGCCGATGATCTGCACCGGGATCGCGCTGGCGGTCAGGCCGGCCAGCTTCACGTCGGCCGAGCGCACCGAGCCCCAGGTGAAGCTCGACACGAACTGGCCGCACTCGGTGAGGGTGCCGCCGCTGCCGGTGGTCTGGGTCGGCAGGCTGCCGAGCACGCTGGACGCCGCAGAACCCACCAGCCGCAGCCCGAACGAGGCGGTATCGAGCAGCACGTTGCTGATGACCTGGCAGTTCGAGGTGCCGGGCGCGCAGACCGTGGCGCTCACGGTCGGCATGTTCACCACGTTGGCGGTGAGGCCCGCATTGACGACGATCGGCACCTGGTTGCCGGTACCGACGTTGCCGCTGCTGTTGCTGCCGCCGTCGCCGCCGTCGCCGCTGCGGCAGGCGACCAGCGCGGCCGTGATCACGACCAGGCCCAGCGCAGCGAGCCAGCGGAAAGGATTTGAGGAAGTACGCAAGATGGGGCTCCCGGTGATCACTGGATATCGGCGCCGGTCAGGCCGGCGGGCAGCAGCGCGGGCAGCCAGGCCGAGCCGACGAAGGCGCCCATGTGGCCGCCCGAGCGGACCACCAGCGCGCTCGAATCGATCGCAACCGGCGCGCGCAGCCTGCGGCTCGCGTGCGAGGCCTGGACGCCGCTGCTGTACTGGGAGAAATAGCTGCCGAACAGCGAGGCGAGATCCGGCTGGGTGGGGCCCTGCCAGGCCACACCGAACACGCTGCCGTTGCTGCCGAGATATTCATGGATCACGGTACCGGAGCCCAGCGTGGTTTCGCGCACCGTGTAGCCGGTGGTGGACTGCGCCGTGTTGGCGAGTTTCGCGCTCGCGGCCAGCGAGGGCGAGAGCGTGCGGACCACTGCGGCCGTGTCGTCGGCGGGCGGCGCCGAGGGCGGCCCGCCCAGTTCGGCGAACGCGCCGCTGGCGCATCCTGCCGCCAGCACGCCGGCGGCCCATTTCGCGGCGAGGCCGCGCATGCTTGTCGATTTCACCCTGTCACCCCTCGTGAGCCGGCACTGCGGCGCGGAACGCGCGCCGCTGGCGCCCGCAAGTGCAAACCTTCCGATCGTCCGATGCGCGGCCCGCTCGGCGGACTGCGGGCGGATCGTCCGTGCTGGCTGAAGATTCCGGCCGGGCCGGACGCCAATGTCGATCGGTAGTATGCCTTCGGCCGACAGCAAAGACCAAACGCGATTCACCGGCTGGTAAGTAACTGTAACGAAGCTGCGGCCGGTGAGGCGAAACCGCCCGCCGGCCGGGCCCGATCACGAAATGAAGCGAGCCCGCCGCAGGCGGCTCAGAACCCGAGGCTGGCCAGCAGGTCGTCGACCTGCGCCTGGTCCTGGACCACGTCGGTACGGCCTTCGGGCGCGATCTGCGGGCCGTTGAGCAGCGTGTCGGGGTGGCCCTCGGCGGCCAGCGCGGCCGCGTTGGCGACGAACTGCTCGCGGCGCTCGGGGGCGATGTTCTCCACCAGCACCGCCAGCAGCTGCTGCTCGATCAGGTAGACCATCTCCATGATCTTCTTGATCACCTGCCCGGTCAGGTCCTGGAAGTCCTGCGCCAGCATGATCTCGAGCAGCTGGGTGCGGGTCGCCGAGGTGGCCTTGGGCAACGCGCCGAGGAAGCCGCGCGTGTCGTTCATCAGCTCGCGCACCTCGGTGCGCTCGATCGGCGCGCGATACCAGGTGGCCCAGTGCGCCTCGAGCGCCTCGGCCTCGGCCTGCAGCCGCTCCTGCACCGGCTTGGCGATCTCGATCGCGGTCAGCACACGCGCTCGGCGGCCTGCTCAGTCATGTCGGCCACGTAGCGCAGCCGGTCGCGCGCGTCGGGCACCACCATCGCGGCCTGCTCGACGTGCTTGTCGAGCCCGAGCCCGAGCTCGCGCATCGAATCACGCAGCGTGCGGGTCAGCTGGCCGATCCGCGCGAGAATCCGGTCGCTGGTGAGATCCGCGCCGTGCTCGGCCGGAAAGCCGGCGCCGGCCAGCGCCGCATGAATCGGCTCGTCCATTCGTCAGCTCCCGGCCTTGGCCATCTTTTCGAGGATCTTGTTGAGCTTCTCGTCGAGGGTAGCCGCAGTGAACGGCTTCACCACGTAGCCGCTCGCGCCCGCCTGGGCGGCCGCGATGATGTTCTCCTTCTTCGACTCGGCGGTCACCATCAGCACCGGCAGGTGCGTGAGCGCGGCGTCGGCGCGAATCGCCTTGAGCATCGCCAGCCCGTCGAGGTTCGGCATGTTCCAGTCGGAGATCACGAAATCGAAACCGCCGCCCTTCAGGCGCGCGAGCCCCGCCGCGCCGTCCTCGGCCTCGTCGACGTTCGAGTAGCCGAGCTCCTTCAGCAGGTTGCGGACGATTCGACGCATCGTCGGGAAATCGTCCACCACCAGAATCTTCATATTCTTGTCCATCACGGTTCCTCTGCAAAATTCCGTATTCGCGCCGCGTCCTCAGACGCGCTGCACACGCTCGCCATGCTCGGCCTCCTTCACCGCGATCCGGCACAGCGTGTTCAGGCGCTGCGCGAAGGACTTGGTGAAACCGGGCGGCATGTGCTGCGCGATCAACACCGCCGGCGCATCGGGCGGCAGCGGCACCAGCAGCTCGCGGATCGCCTCGGTACCGCCCGTGGAGGCACCCACGATCAGCAGTCTCGGTACTTACCAGCGGATTGTTCATCAGCGGCGCGCTGGCCTGCCGCACGCGCGCGCGGGCCGCCGCGCGGATCTTGTCGGCCAGCTTCTCAGCGTAGTCGAGCATGCCGTCGCGGATCCCCACGCGCGGCTTGGTGACGAAGTCGACCGCGCCGAGCTCGAGCGCGCGCAAGGTGATTTCCGAGCCGCGTTCGGTCAGCGACGATACCATCACCACCGGCATCGGACGCAGCCGCATCAGGCGCTCGAGGAAATCGAGCCCGTCCATGCGCGGCATTTCCACGTCCAGGGTCAGCACGTCCGGGTTGTGCTGCTTGATCAGATCGCGCGCCACGAGCGGATCCGGCGCCGTCGCGCACACCATAATGTCGGGCTGGCTGTTGATGATCTCCGTCATCAGGCTGCGGATCAGCGCCGAATCGTCGACGCACAATACCTTGATTTTCTGTACGGTGCTCAGGCCTCCTGCTTTTTCGTTGTAGCCGTCGAGCCGAACAGCTCGACGCGCGGCTTCGGCGTGGCCGGCGCAGCGAACAAGCTCGACGTGGGCGCGCGGGCGGCGCGTGCCTCGGCGGCCGAGCGGGCCAGCGCGGCCTCGCGTTCGGCCACCCCGGGCACCGACAGCCGCAGCTTCTTGACCATCGCCTGGCCGGTGCGGGGCATGAACGCGACCTTGCGCGGATGCGTGCCCTGCAGGTCCTCGGCGGCGATGCGGATCTTCTCGAGCGCCAGGTAGCGGCGCACGAAATCGGCGTTGCGGTCGCCGATGTTGATGGTGGTCATGCCGGCCAGCACGGCCGCGCCGCCGAACACCTTGGCCTCGAAGCACTCGCGCTTGCCGCCCGCCTTGATCAGCTCGTTGATCAGCACTTCCATCGCGTAGGCGCCGTAGCGCATCGAGTCGGAAGCCGGCGCGCGCGCATCGGCGCCATCGTCCGGCAGCATGAAATGGTTCATCCCGCCCAGGCCCGCGAACGGGTCGTGCAGGCAGGCCGCCACGCAGGAGCCCAGCACCATGTCCTCGCGGGTGGTGAAGAATTCGTTGGGCAGCAGCTTCACGCCGGGCCGGCCGAAGTGATTGTCGAAGTAGTGATTGCTCGCGATCGGCAGTGCGCTCATGCATCCTCCCCGGCCAGACTGGGCGCGGCGCTGACCGTCGCCGGGGTGCCGGCGGGCAGGCGCGCGCGCCGGACCCGCAGCCGACGCGGCATCGCGGGTGCGTTCGTAGACGGTCTGGCCGCGCAGCCGGAACGCCTGCGTCACATAGGAGAAGTTCTCCGAGTGGCCGGCGAACAGCAGGCCGCCGGGCTTGAGCAGCGGCTCGAAGCGCGTCAGCACCTGCCCTTGCGTGGGCTTGTCGAAATAGATCATCACGTTGCGGCAGAAGATCGCGTCGAAGCCCTGGCCGATGCCGTAGTAGGCGTCGGTCAGGTTCAGTCACGCGGCGCACCGCCTGCACGATCTCGGCCATCGTCGCGTCGGCCCGCTCGACCAGCTCCGAGCCGCTGCGCACGTTGTCGGCCGAATCGCCGATCAACTGCTTGATCTCCTTGGCGGCCGTGGCGCTGCGCCAGCGACCGTACCTCGCCCGCCACCACCGCGAAGCCGCAGCCCTGCTTGCCGGCGCGGGCCGCTTCCACCGCCGCGTTGAGCGCGAGGATGTTGGTCTGGAAGGCGATGCCCTCGATCGTGCCGATGATGTCGACCACCTTGTGCGAGCTCACCGAGATCGCCTGCATGGTGGAGACCACCTCGCTGACCACGTCGCCGCCGCAGGTCGCGATGTCCGAGGCGTTGACGGCCAGCTGGCTGGCCTGGCGCGCGTTCTCGGCGTTCTGGCGCACCGTGCCGGTGAGCTGTTCCATGCTCGAGGCGGTTTCCTGCAGCGAGGCGGCCTGCTGCTCGGTGCGCTGCGAGAGATCGACGTTGCCGCTGGCGATCTCGTGCGCGCCCACGTCGATCGACTCGGCACCGCGATGCACGGACTTCACCATCTCGGTCATCGCCTTCTGCATCCGGCCGATGCCGGTGAACAGGCGGCCGATCTCGTTGCGATTGCCGAACTCGCGCACCGGCTCGGACAGGTCGCCCGAGGCGATCCGCTCGAACTGGCCGGCCGATCGCGCGCTCCAGCGGGCCGACGATCAGCCCGCGCCGCGCCAGGCGCACCACCACGATCATCACCACCGACAGGCCGATGCCGATCGCGATGCAGGTGATCATCAGGGAGATCTGCGACTGGGTGTTCTCGCGGTGGCTGGCCACGCGCTTCTCGAGCGCGGCCGTCAGGTTGGCCACCGCGCCGTCGTAGGCCACGAACATCGGGCTGATCTGCGCGTCGGCGATCGCGTGGTAGCCGGCGATGTCGCCACCCTTGATCGCCGCGAACTCGGCGTCGACCGCAGTCTTCAGCGCGTCGTGGCGGGTGTTGGCCTCGTCGAGTTGAGCGCTGTCGATGCCGAGCTTCCTGGCCGCCTGGAACGCCTGCCAGTTCTGCGAGGACTGTGCGTAGAACGCCTGCGCGCGGTTCAGCGCGCTCTGCGTCTCCTCGACGTTGCCCGACTCGGTCAGCGCGCGAACGCGATCAAGCGCCACGCGGGTGCGCAGCAGGTAGGACGAGGTATCGCTGGGCGAGCGGATCGCCGGCAGATCGCCGCCCACGATCTCGTTGAACGCCGCGCCGGTCTGGTTCAGCGCCACCAGGCCGAGCCTGCCGACCACGGCGGTGAGAACCACGAACGACAATCCGATGGCGGTCAGCGTCGTGCGAATCGACCAGTTGTGCAGCATCATCAGTCTCCCCCGAGAGAATCCGTGCCGGCGCTTACACGCCGAATTCGTCGATGAGGGCCATCTCGCGGCTCGTCATCAGCTTTTCGATGTCCATCAGGATCAGCATCCGGCCGTCCACGCTGCCGAGCCCGGTCAGGTACTCGGTGGTCAGCGTCAGCACGTCGGAGACGCCGTCCACCACCATCCCGACCACGCGGTGCGCGACGTTGAGGATGATCACCACGGTCTGGTGGTCGTACTCGATGCGCCCCAGATGGAACTTGATGCGCATGTCGACGATCGGCACGATGATGCCGCGCAGGTTGATCACGCCCTTGATGAACTCGGGCGCGTTGGCGATCCGCGTGACGCTGTCGTAGCTGCGGATCTCCTGCACCTTCAGGATGTCGATGCCGTATTCCTCGTCGCCGAGCGTGAAGACCAGGAATTCCTGGCCGGCCGCGTCGCCTTGCGCGACGCCGCGACGGTTGGCGCCCGCGCCCGCGGCCGCCTGATGGATCGAATGGACTTCGGACACGTTGTCCTCCCAGTGCGGCATGGCCGCGTAGCGGTTAGAAAGTCGCGAGCACGCCCGCGCCGTGGGCGGAGCGGGCATCGCGGTTCAGGGCGGCGACATCGACGATCAGCGCGACGCTGCCGTCGCCGAGTATCGTTGCGGCCGAAATGCCGTGTACCTTGCGGTAGTTCGTTTCGAGGTTCTTCACCACCACCTGCTGCTGGCCGACCAGCTCGTCGATCAGCATCGCGAAGCGGCGCCCCTCGGTCTCCATGATGGTGACGATGCCCTGGGTCGGGTCGGTGCGCGCCTCCGCCACCGAGAACACCTCGTGCAGCGCTACCAGCGGCAGGTACTCGCCGCGCACGCGCACCACGCGCTCGCCGTTGCCGACCGTGCAGATGTCGGCCGCAGCCGGCTGCAGCGACTCCATCACGAAGTTCAGTGGCAGGATGAAGATCTCGTTGCCGACCTTGACCGACATGCCGTCGAGGATCGCCAGCGTGAGCGGCAACACGATGCGGGTGATGGTGCCGCGCCCGGCCAGCGAGCTGATCTCGACACGGCCGCCCATCGCCTGGATGTTGCGCTTGACCACGTCCATGCCGACCCTGCGGCCGGACACGTCGGTGATGGTCTCGGCGGTCGAGAAGCCCGGCGCGAAGATCAGGTTCCAGACCTCGTCGTCGCTGATCGTGTCCGACACCGGGATGCCCTGCTGGGCCGCCTTGGCGAGGATCCGCTCGCGGTTCAGCCCGGCGCCGTCGTCGCTGACCTCGATCACGATGTTGCCGCCGTGGTGGGCCGCCGACAGCACCAGCTGGCCAACCGCGTCCTTGCCGGCCGCGCGGCGCTTCTCGACCGTCTCGATGCCGTGGTCGAGGCTGTTGCGCACCAGGTGGGTGAGCGGATCGATGATGCGCTCGATCAGGCTCTTGTCGAGTTCGGTGGCCTGGCCGAAGGTGACCAGCTCCACTTCCTTGCCGAGCTTGGCGGCCAGGTCGCGCACCAGGCGCGGGAAGCGGCTGAACACGTAGTCCATCGGCATCATGCGGATCGACATCACCGCTTCCTGCAGGTCGCGCGCATTGCGCTCGAGCTGGGCCATGCCGTTGTAGAGGCGGTCGTGCAGGGCCGGGTCGAAGGCGCTGGTGGTTTCGGACAGCATCGCCTGCGTGATCACCAGCTCGCCGACCAGGTTGATCAGTTGGTCGACCTTCTCCACGCCGACCCGGATCGAGCTGCCCTCGGCGCCCGGCGCCGTGTCGCGGCCGATCGAGATCTGGCTTTCGTCGATCACGAAACACAGCACGGCGACGATGTCGTCGGAAGGCACATCGCTGTCGAGCCACAGCGTGAGGTCATCGCCGGCCTCCTGGTGGCCGACCACGCGGCCCAGGTTGCCGAGTTCCTCGACCAGCAGCTCGCGATCCTTGGCGCCGACCCCGCGCAGCACGATGCGGAGGTGCGGGCCCTCGGCCGCAGCCGCCTCGTGGCCGGCGCCGGCCGCCGTGCTGCCCGGATGGGCCGCCTCGAGCGCCTGCGTGACCACGTGCTCGGGCGCACCGTTGCCCGCGGCCGCGTCGAATTCGGCCGCCGCGACCGCGAAGGCGCGCTCTAGGTCGGCTTCGGATTCCTCTTCCTCCTCGTGCGCGGCCGGCTGCACCGCCGCCGGGGCGGGAGCGGCCACCGGCGCGGGCGCCGCAGCCTGGCCCAGCGCGCCCTGCAGCAGCGCCTCGAGCTTGGCGCAGATCGCGGCGGCCGCCGCCGCATCGGGCTCGGCGCTGGCGTGGTAGTCGGCCAGCTGCTCCGAAAGCACGTCCTTGGTTTCCAGGAACGCGTCGATCATCGGCAGCGTCAGCGTGATCTCGTGATTGCGCGCGCGGTCCAGCAGCGATTCGAGGATATGGGTGGTGTCGGTCAGCGCCGCGAAGCCGAAGGCGGCCGCGCCGCCCTTGATCGAATGCGCGGCGCGGAAGATCGCGGCCAGGTCCTCCGGGTCCGGCGAGCCGGCGTCGAGACCGAGCAGCAATTGCTCCATCTGCGCGAGCAGCTCGTCGGCCTCGTCGAAGAACGTCTGGTAGAACTGGGTGATGTCGAGAGTCATGCCGGATCCACGTCGTATCGTCGGTTGGCGTCGTATTGGGGTCGTCGGTCCTGGTCCTGGTCCGGTCGCGTGCGCGCGACTACGGGTGGCTCGGCGCCGCCAGCGCCGCCACCAGGTCCAGCAGCGTTTCCGGGTCGAGCGGCTTCTCGATCCAGCCGATGGCGCCCGCCTCGCGCGCGGCGGACTTGAAGTCCTCGCCGCTCTCGGTGGTCAGCACCAGGATCGGCGTCGCCGCGTAGGCGCCGTGCGCGCAGCGTGCGGAGCACGTCCAGGCCGTTCTTGCCCGGCATGTGGTGATCGGTCACGACCACAGGTCGAAGGCGATCGCGGCGGCCAGCTCGAGCGCGATCTCGCCGTCGGCGGCCACGTGCACGTCGTAGCCGGCGTCGGCCAGGGTCGCCTGCAGCAGCGCGCGCATGGTCGCGGAATCGTCGATGGCGAGGATGGAGCGGATCATGTCGTTCGGTCCCGAAATCACGTCGTTCACGTCACAAGGCGCCGCGCGCCGGTGCCACGGCCGGTGCCGCCGGCGCGGCGGGCTTCACTGCGGGCGGCGCTACCGCCGGCGCCGGCGTCGGTGCCGGGGCTGCCGCCGGCTTCGCGCCGCCGCCGATCTGCTGCGAGAGCGCCTGCGAGCCGGCCGCGTCGTTCGACAGCGTGGTGGCGGTGGCGTCCTCGCGCATCAGCGCGGTTTCCGACTTGCGGTTCAGCACCAGGATGCTGATCCGGCGGTTCTCCGGATCGAGCGGGTCGGCCTTGTTCAGGTTCTGCGTGGAGGCCAGGCCTGTCACGCGCAGCACCTTCGCCTCGTCCATGCCGCCCCCGATCAGTTCGCGCCGCGATGCATTGGCCCGGTCGGCCGACAATTCCCAGTTGCTGTAGCCCTTCTCGCCGCCCAAATACGGCACCGCGTCGGTATGGCCCTGCATCACGATGCGGTTCGGCACGTCGTTCAGGGTCTTGCCGATCTCGCGCAGGATGTCGCGCATGTAGGGCTCGACGGTGTCGCTCGACAGCGCGAACATCGGCCGCTTCTGCGTGTCGGCGATCTCGATGCGCAGCCCGGTCAGGGTCGAGTCGATCCGGATCTGCTGCTTGAACTGGCGCAGCACCGGGTTGGCCTCGATCGCGGCCATCAGCTTGATCTGCAGGTCGTGCAGGCGCACCTGCTCCTGGCGGTCCTGCTGCGCGCCCGGATCGACGTCGCGATCCTCGTCGCGGCCCTCCTGGGTCAGCCGGCTGGCCAGCATGGTGGTGCCGTCGGTGCGCCGCGTGGTGCCCGACTCGCTGCGCGTGATGTCCGAGCCGCCGCCGTTGACGATGCTGGAGTCATGCGAGCTGCGATCGCCGTTGCCGAACAGCGCGGCCCGCAGCGGCGTGTTGAAGTAGTCGGCGATGCCCTTCAGCTGCACCGGCGTGACCGCCGAGAGCAGCCACATCAGCAGGAAGAAGGCCATCATCGCGGTCATGAAATCCGCATAGGCGAGCTTCCAGGCCACGCCGTGGTGGCCCTTCTTCGCCGGCCCGACCCGCTTGACGACGATCGCGCGATCCTTGTCCTTGCTCATCGCCCGGTGCCTCGCTTATTTCGCCTTCACCCGGCGCACGTGCTCCTCGAGCTCGGCGAACGACGGGCGTTCGGTCGAGAAGAGCACCTTGCGGCCGAATTCGACCGCGATCGCCGGCGCGTAGCCGTTCAGGCTCGCCAGGATGGTCACCTTGATGCATTGGAGCAGCTTGGTCGACTCGGCCGCGCGCTGTTCAGCCAGGCTGGCCAGCGGCCCGATCAGGCCGTAGAAAAGCAGGATGCCGAGAAAGGTGCCGACCAGCGCCTGCGCGCTCATCGCGCCGAGCACCGCGGGCGGCTTGTCGGCCGAGGCCATGGTGTGCACCACGCCCATCACCGCCGCCACGATGCCGAAAGCCGGCATCGCGTCGCCCACGCGGGTCAGCGCATGGGCCGGCCCCTCCACCTCGACGTGATGGGTCTCGATCTCCTCGTCCATCAGGCTTTTGATCTCGAAGGCGTTCATGTTGCCGCCCACCATCAGGCGCAGGTAGTCGGTCAGGAACTCGACCATGTGCTTGTCGGCCAGGATCTTCGGGTACTGGGTGAAGATCGGGCTCTTCTCGGGGTCGTCGATGTCGGCCTCGAGGTAAGCGTGCCTTCCTTGCGCGCCTTGGCCAGCAGCACGTAGAGTAGGGCCATCAGCTCCATGTACAGCGCCTTGGTGTATTTCGAGCTCTTGAACAGGGTCGGCAGCACGCGCAGCGTGGCCTTGATCATCTTGATGCCGTTGCCGAGGATGAAGGCGCCGACGCCCGCGCCGGCGATCATCAGGATTTCGAGCGGCTGAATCAGCGCGCCCAGGTGGCCGCCCGCGAGCGCGTAGCCGCCGAACACGGACAACAACGTCACGAGAGTTCCCACGAAAATCAGCACAGCCTGTCCCTCACGAATGACCGGCGGGAAGGCTGCCGTTAAGTGGTTTACGGCAGGCGGCCCGAAAACTTTCACCGCCCCGGACCGGGGCTAACCCGATATCGGCCGGGGGCCGGCCGCCGCCTCGTATACCTCGTCGGGTCGAGTCGCGAGCGGCCTCGGCACGGGCCGGGGCCGGGGTTCGAGCCGGCTTCGCGCCCGCGCGGGACGTTGGCCGGGCCGCGCGCCGGCGGTTCGAGCCGGCACGGCGCTGCGCGAAGCGGATCGAGGCATGAGAGGAGCCGGGCGGCGGGGGCCGGTGCGGCACGGATGTCGCCGGGGCGGCGATGCTGTGGCGACTTGCCGCTCCAGTCGCGGGTCCCGGCCGGCCGGTCGAGCGGATCACCCGGCGCCGGCGCGGCGGCCCGGGCCGCAGGCCCGGCTCCCGCCGGGGCCGCCGGCCGCAGCCGCCGGGTCCGCGCCCTCAGCCCGGCTTAGACCGGATCAGACTGCGGCGAACGCCACCGGCGGCACGGCCGGCGCGAGCGGCATCGCCTCGGCCTTGGCCGCAGCCTTGCGGGTCTTGCCGGCGCGCGAGGGCGGCTGGCACAGCCCGCAGACGAAACCCTGCTGCGGGTCGTGCGCATGCGCGACGAAGTTGCCGCCGCAACGCGTGCACGGCGTCATCTGCAGCATCCCCGAATCGAAGAAGCGCACCAGGGTCCAGGCGCGCGTGAGGCTCAGCACCGCCTCGTCGTCGGACAGCCCGACGTGCTCGAGGTAGAGCCGGTAGCTCTTGACGATCGACTGGATCGAGTCGCAACCGCCGTGGGCCTGCATGAAGCGGTTGATGTTGTAGAACAGCGACGAATGGATGTTCGGCTGCCAGGTCATGAACCAGTCGGTCGAGAACGGCGTTGTTGCATAAATCCGATTTGGCGCGCTGGCGTTTACGCGCAACGGTCGCAGCGAGGCCTCTGTTAACAATTCGGGTTCGTGCGTAAATTCTTGATGGTTGCCGAGAAGATGCGCCGGGACACAAGCAAGACGCGTGAGCCGAAGGCGCGCTATCGCGTCAGGAAC